>NZ_JBHWUR010000033.1:27446-68362 GCF_042737755.1 Streptomyces sp. NPDC059994 | reverse complement strand
CCTCCGGTGAACCGGAGGGGCCTCTGATCACGAACGGTCGCGGGCAGCCCGCGGGTGTGCGGGCTGCCGCGACGCCGGCTTCGAGGGTCAGGCCGGCGGTGGCCAGGGCTACACCCCGCGCGTCAGCGCCACGCCCGCGGTCCACCGCCGGCTGCTCGGCCGCTGCCAGCCCCTCGACGGTGATCCGGGCGCCCCGGTAATCCCGGCACAGCGCAAGGCCCGCCGCGAGTACGTCGCTTCTCTTGGGGTCCCCGGGGTGGGGCCAGAGGTTCTAGCAGGTCGGCAGGCTGTTGCTGTCCGCGACAGATGTCGCGGACAGCAACGGCAGCGCTTCAGTGATGAGCACCATGCGACGCATACGTGCTTCCTGTGCGTCCGGCAGTCCCGGATGCGAGCTCCTGGGTGTAGGCCAACCGTGAGAACTCGTCGATCGCTGAGTGCGTGAAGGGTGGGCTCGTGGAACCGGCGTAGCCCGACTCCGGGCCGGGGCAGGTGCCGGATCACGGTCCGTCGAGGGCGCAAGTAGGCGGTGGGGTCTGGGCGGAGTCACGGCTGGCCGGCGTGTGTTCATCGGTCCCGCGTTTGGTCAGCGCGGTCCTCGGATGCTGTCGATGATGCGGGTCCAGCCGTCGCTGCCATGTCCGTCCTCAATCGCGCGCCGGTAGTGGGCCTGAACGGCCAGGGGGAGCGCGAGGTCGAGGCCGAGTGATGTGCTGGTCTCGACGATGTGGTCGGACGTCGCGCCCATCATGGTGACCGTGCTGAGGTCGCCGGGATGCTCTCCGGCATCCAGCGCGCCGCCGGGGGTCTCTTCGCCGGCCCTCAGGATGGCGCCGATCGAGTCGGCGGAGGAGAGCAACTCTGGCAGCGCTTCCTTGGCCTTCATTCCTGCGGTGCCCAGCATCGCGGTGGCGTGCATCAGTCCGGACAGGGTGGTGAGGAACACCGCGAGTTGGGCTTGGTACATCATCTGGGCGAGGCCCGGGTCCTCGCCCAGGTGCTTTGGCGTGCCGAGCGGTGCCAACGCCGCCCGGTGGTTCTCCATCACCTTGTCGGGGCCGCTGTAGTAGACATGGGCGGCCTCCGTGCCAACCATCGGCGCCGGGACCATGACACCACCGGTGAGGAAGGCGGCGTCGTGACCCGCCGCCCAGGTTGCTGCCTTGCGTGTGCGGTCGGGCGTGTCCGAGCTCAGGTTGACCAGCGTCCGGCCTGCGAGTGATGCGGTGGCGCTGTCGAGGACGTCGTACATCGCCTGGTAGTCGGTGAGGCTGAGGATCACGAGGTCACTCGCTTCGACCGCCTCGCCAGGTGTCGCCGCGAGCGTTGCTCCGTCGGCGACGACGCCGTCGGCCCGGCCGACGGTGCGGTTCCAGACGGTGACCGGGTGGCCGGCGGTGAGTAGGGTGCGGGTCATCGCCTGGCCCATCGGGCCAAGCCCGATCACAGTGACCGCGCTGTCTTGCCTGGTGGTGTGGTGCTGTTGTTCGTTCACCCCTCCATGCTCGGAGAGCGCCACTACTCTCGGAAGTACCCACTATTTTCTGCGGTACTTACCTTTTAGTAAGGGGATCAGTGATGGCCAAAGCGCCGAGATGCGGGCCTTACATCTGCGGCATCGACGCTGCGCTCGACGTGGTGAGCGGCAAGTGGAAGGGACTGATCCTCTGGGAGCTTGACGCCCATCGCGTACGCCGCTTCGCTGAGCTCCGTCGCGGTCTGCCGGGAGTGAGCGAGAAGATGCTGACGCAGCACCTGCGTGAGATGGAGGAGGACGGTCTCGTGCATCGAGAGGTTTATGCCGAGGTGCCGCCGCGGGTGGAGTACTCCCTGACTGAGCAAGGGCGCACGCTTAATCAAGCGCTCGGGCCGCTCGGCGCCTGGGGGGTTGAGCGGATGCGTCGCGAAGGCTCCGAAGCGGTCGGCGTAGCCGAGACCTCACACGGGTAAGCATCCCGGCCACCAACCCCGTGTGTGCGCGCCACTCCCGAGGGCTGAATGCTGCGGGGCACCGCGTTACATACTGGCTTCGGCGCGTCAGGGTGACGTTGGGATGTCGAGGGCGAGGCCGGTTCCGGCGATGAAGCCGTCCAGGGTGCCGGGCCGGTATTGGAGGCGTTTGAGCCGGTTGCGTACGAGCGTTTCGAGTCGGTCGAGGGCGACGACGGCGAGGTTGGCCGGGCTGCGTTTGACGTGCGCCCACACCCATTCCACCGGGTTCAGGTCGGGCGAGTAGGCCGGCAGCAGGAACACCGTCAGCCACTCGCGCTGGTCGATCAACTTGCGCATGGCGCGGGGGACGTGGGTGTTGAGCCGGTCCCATACCAGCACGATCGGCGCCTTGACGAGCTGGTGGGCGCCGTCGATCAGCGCGATGAAGTCGCGCTCGCCCATGCTGCGGCGCTTGCCCTTGCCCGCCGGGTGGGAGACCAGCCGGTGGCACAGCCGGGTGCGCGAACCGGGCCGCATCGCGACCAGGTCGGCCACCGACAGTCGCCCCGACCTGCGTCCGCCCCACCACGGGGCGGCGGGGGCCGACCATGGGCCCGACCATGGCTGGTCAGCGCGTTACGGCCGGGGTGACGCCGAGCACGATTCCGCCGAAGACACCGGTGGCGGTCAGGGCGACTACTACCGGCTGAGCAAGCAGCGGGCGGCGGTAGACGGCGTGGCCGAGGCGCTGGCAGCGTTCCTCTTCCCGCTGTAAGAACGCCTCCCTGTCTCTCGGGTTCTTCAGGGCCTCGGGGAAGGTCTCGGGCTGGCGGTGCCCGACGCGCAGCCAGATCGCGGCGCGGGGTCCCTCGCGCTGCAGGGTTTCGAGCGGGCTGGCGAGGACGGGGATGGTGTCGGTGTGATTGCGGACCTGACTGAACCTCCGTCCGCGCCCGGTCCGCGAACTGCCTGTACGCAGACGAACTTGACCGGTGTCACATGAGGAGAGCCGTCCGGATGCACGGTACTGAGCCGGACGTTCTTCTCATATGCCCATCTCACCCGCGCTTTTCCGCCGGAGCGTCTCGGCCGACGGGCCGGACGCCTCGTGCCTGCGCGCTACTCCCGCGGGACTGGACCGGCCAGTCCGTTCTCCCAGGCCCAGGCGGCGATACCTACCCGGTTACGGGCCTTCAGCTTCGCCTGGACGTTGGCGATGTGGGTCTTGGCGGTGCCCGCCGAGATGAAGAGCCTCTCGCCGATCTCGGCGTTGGTGAGGCCGTCGGCGACCAGCCGGGCGATCTCGTTCTCCCGGGCGGTGAGAGGCGACAGGGCCGTGGGCGCCGCTGGGGCGGGGGCGAGGGTCTGGAGCAGCCGGACGGTGATCTGGGGGCTGATGAGGATGTCCCCGGCCATCGCCGCCCTGACTCCCTCGATCAGCAGCCCGGGGCCCGAGCGCTTGAGCAGGAACCCGCAGGCGCCGTCGTGCAGTGCCGTGCGTACGTAGTCGTCGTGGTCGAAGGTGGTGACGACGAGGACACGCATCGGGTCGGGTATGCCGGGGCCCGCGAGGCGCCGGGTGAGTTCGAGGCCGTCCAGGCTCGGCATCCGGATGTCGGCGAGGATCAGGTCAGGGCGCAGGGTGCGGGCGAGGTCAACGGCGGTGAGGCCGTCCGCCGCCTCGCCGACCACGGTCATGTCGGGCTGCGAGCCGAGAATCAGGCGGAAGCCGCTGCGTACGTCCTCCTGGTCGTCGGCGATCAGGATGCGGGTCGGGCCGAGGGGTGTCGTCATGGGGTCTCTTTCGGGAGTGTGGCAGGCAGGACGGCGGTGAGCTGCCAGCCGCCCTCGCCGTGCGGTCCCGCCGAGAGGGTTCCGCCGAGGGCCTGGGCGTGCTCGGTGAGAGCGGGGAGGCCGAGGCCGCCGCGGGAGACGCGGCGGCGGGCCGGGGCGGGGCGGGCCCCGCGGTCGTTGGTGACCCGGATCTCCACAGTGGTGGCTGTGGGGGTGAACGCGACGGTGGCGCGGGGGGCGTCGGGGGCGTGCCGGCGGATGTTGGTCAGCGCTTCGACGACGATGCGGTACGCGGCGGAGCCCGCCTCGCGGGAGAGTGCCTGCGTGACCTGGGGAGGCAAGTCCAGATGTGCCTCGGTGGCTCCTGCTGAGGTGAAGTTCTCTATCAGGAAAGGCAGTTGGGACACTTCGGGGAGCGGCTCGGTGGCGGGCGTGTCGGGACCGTGCAGCATCTGTACGGTTCGGTCCATCGCGGCCAGGGCGCTCAGGCCTGCCTTCTCGATGCGTTCCAGGGCGAGCACCGCTTGGGAGGGGTCGGTGGCGGCGACGAAGCGGGCCGCCTGGGCTTGGACGACGATCCCGCTGATGTCATGGGCGACGAAGTCGTGCAGGTCGCGGGACAGTTGAAGACGCTGGGTGCTGCGGGCCTCGGCCACCGCGCTCCGGCGACGCAGTTCCTGGCGGCGGGGGTAGGCGCCGACCGCCACCGCGGCGGCTACGGGAAGCAGCCAGAAAGTGGCGATGCCGATGGATTCCAGGAAGGAGGCACCGGTGACCAGCGGCAGTGGCCAGAGGGCCACCGCGAGGGCGGTCAGCGCGAGGGCCGGCGTGAGTTCGCGCAGGGGTGACCAGCGGGTGACCACGGCCAGGAGGAGGAGCAGGACGGCGGTCTCCGCCAGCTTCCAGCCGGAGCCGGAACCAGTCTTCGGCAGGGCGAAGCTGGTGGTCAGGGAGAGGGCCGCGCAGACCGCGGTCGGGCGGGCGAGGCGGGCGAGCCGCTGACGAACCGCGGCACGGGGGCGGACGACGGCCCAGACCACCGTGCCCGCGGCCGCGAGCGACGGCAGAGTGCCAAGCACCTTGATGACCGGGCTGGTTGATTCCCACATGGTGATCAGCGTACGGGTGTGCGATGTGGCGGGGCTCTCTGCCGAACGGCATAGACGGGCCGGGCGGCGGCGCGGTCTTTGTGCCGATCGGCGGATGGGACTGCGGGGCGCCGAGGGGCGAAGCTTGAGCCGTTCAACCAGCCACGCAGCACACACACCCTCCAGAACACGGGAGTTCATCATGCGCAACACCGTCATCGGCGCTACGGCAGCCGTCGCCGTTCTCGCCGGGCTGGTCGCTGCCGGGCCCGCTCCTGCAGCCCCGGCCGCGTCCGTCGGGAAGAAGCCGGCGAAGACCGCGAGCGTCCATGGGGAAGCGCGGATCTCCTACATAGAGTCGATCGACGACGACATCCGCTTCACCATCCATGCTGAGCAGACGCCGTTCACCCGGCCGGTGCCCCCCAGGGCCCTCCAGGGGTTGTCCACAGATGCCCGGGGCACGCTGAAGTTCTCCCACACCCCCCGGGGCGGAGCCACGGGGTGGGCGGAGGCCCAGGTGGACTGCCTGGTCACCAGCGGCCGGACGGCGACCCTGACCGCGATCGTCACGAAGTCGAACGTCGAGGAGGTCGGCGCCCGGCTGGGCATCAGCGTCCAGCAGGGCGGCAAGGGCGAGCCGGACCGGCTCGGCTTCTCCTGGGGGGTGGTGAACGTCGACCCGGGGAACGTTGATGGGAACGGCCAGCCTGTAAGGCCGCAGGCCGGTACGTGCATGGCGCCCGCACCGTTCACGACCGTGATCAAGGGCGGCTTCAAGGTGGTCCACGCCGAGATCACCAAGACTCCCGCGCAGCCCGGGGCGGCGATCCGCCGTGGCTGACACCCTGATCGCCGGGACACCCGTCACGGCCGCGCCCCAAGTCCCCCGTTCCGTCCGCCTGGCGGCGCGCGCCGCCGCGGTGACCCTGGTGCCGTCCGGGCTGTGGCGCGCCGCCATCGCCCTGGGCTGGGACTCCGGATTCACCGACGAGTTCCTTCGCCCGGGGAACTTCCCCGGCGCCGGGTCCTTCTACCTCATCGGCCTCAGCCTGCTGGCCGAGGCACTCGGACTGCTCACCCTGGGCCTGGTCCACAGATGGGGCGAGGAACTCCCCCGCTGGGTACCGGCCCTGGGCGGCCGGAGAATCCCCGTTATGGCGGCGGTGATCCCCGCCTCGCTCGGCGCGGCGCTCGTCACCCTCATCACCGTCACCGGCGCGTTCACCTGGAACGACGCGGACAACATGGGTGCCGCCGGGTCCCCCGAAGGCGGCCACTACTGGCTGATGACCGCCTGCTATCTGCCCCTGCTGGCCTGGGGCCCGCTGCTCGCGGTAGTCACGGCGGCCTACTACCGGCGCCGGAGTCACTGAGTCCCGCCGTCCGCAGGTCCTGGACCATCTGCTCGGACTGTGCTCCGCAAAAACGATCAGAGCGCGCGGACAGGCCGGAGCGGACAGGCGAGCCGGACAGGGCAGGGCAGGCGGGCAGGGCAGGAGCAGGCGGGCAGGCGGGCAGGGCAGGCGGGCAGGCGGGCAGGGCAGGAGCAGGCGGGCAGGGCAGGGCAGGAGAAGTGGACAATCCTGCGGATCACCATGTGCATCGCACGGGCATCACTCGCACCTCCCGTACCGGTCAACCCCCGAGACGCCCGCCGAGGGAATACGACTCTCACACATGACCAGCTGAGCGAGGCATCCCTGCCCACGGTCATCCGTCACGTCCGCCCAGGCCGCCTTCCACGCAACCCGCGTCACCGCCAGGCTCCCCGCCCCCCAGCCTCCCCCCTGCCGCCGAGCCCTGCACGCCGGCCACGGGCCCTCCCACGGGACCACCAGCGCGCCCCCGACGAGCAGGCGCAGGATGCGCAGCAGAGCCAGTGCCGCACTCACCCACGTTTCGCCACTGAAACACCACCTCCCAAGGCAGGGAGTGGCCAACTCTCGTACAACCTCCTGACCGCGTAGCAACAAGAAGCACCCAAACCTGTCCACGGTCACCCGCAGGCTTGCCCCTTGCCCGCCGGACTTGCCGCAGACTCCAGCGTGTCAGCGATGCCCGTGGTGGGCCCGGCTGTGGGCCCCACCACGGCGTGTCAGCGCGGTGCGAGCCCGTCACCGACGGCGCTCTTTGGAACGGCCAGGGCCGATGACGGTCATCTGCCTTGTGTGGCGGGACGGTTCGCTCCTTCGTGACCGGGCTTGAGGCGGCGTCTTATCGGCGGAAGTGGCTGTGGTGTTCGTGCAGGAAGGCGTCGAGGGTACGGGGCGGGCGGCCGAGGATGTCGATGACGGTGGTGGTGGGGGTTTCGGGTCGGGCAATGGCGAGTTGCTGGATCTCCGTGACGTGGTCGGCGAGCCAGGTGGGCATATGGGCGGTCTCGACGAGGTTGTGGCGCAGTTTGTCCGCGGTGAGGTTGGCGTAGTGGATCTGATGGCCGGTCAGGGCTGTCAGGCGTGAGGCGATTTCGGGGTAGGAGACGGCTTCGGGTCCGGTCAGGGTGTAGGTGCCGCCGGCGATGTCGGGCCTGGTGAGGGCGGCAGCGGCGACGTCGCCGATGTCGCGGCAGTCGATGTGGTTGCAGGGCGCGTCGCCCGTTGTGCCGAGGATGATGCCCTGGGCGACGGTGGGGGCCAGGCGCAGGAGGTTCTGCATGAACGCGTAGGGGCGCAGGATGGTGTGGGTGAGACCGCTGGTGCGCAGGTGTTCCTCGACGGCGTGGTGTCCGCGGGAGATGGCGACTGGGGAGTCGGGTTCGGCGGCGGGTGCGGAGATCTTGACGATGTGTCCGATGCCGGCGTCGGCGGCGATGTCGACGACGCGGGTTTCGAGTTCGACCTGTGCGGGGCTGTTGGCCATGGCGAGGAAGAGCTGGCTGGCGCCCTTGAAGGCGGTGCGCAGGGAGTGGGGGTCGGTGGCGTCGGCGTACTGAACCTCGACGGGCGGTTGGTGTGCGCCGGTCATGCCGGGGATCGGCCTGTGCGGGGTGCGGGTCAGTGCGCGGACGGGTGTGCCGCGTGTGAGGAGGCTGTGGAGCAGGGCGTTCCCGGTTGCTCCGGTCGCTCCCATGACGACGATCATCGTGTGCTCATTCCTTGGTGACTTTCCGGCGGCGGGTGCTGGCGGGGTTGGCCCGGGTCGGGCTTGGGCTCGTGGGGCTGGTGGGCCCGGTGCCGGGGCTGGCTATGCCGGGGATGCTGTGGTGGTGCTGCGCCAGCGCAGGGTGACGATGGTGGTGGCGAGGGCTGCGGAGACGGGCAGGTCGATGCGCAGGCGCTCCAGCCACGGGGTGGCGGGGACCGGGGTGTGGGCGGGCAGCCATTGGGCGGTGGACCACCCCAGCACGGCCGCCGCGCCGGCGGCCGTGATGACCAGTGCGGCGGTCAGGGCGGCACGCGGCGTGGTGGTGGTCCACCGTCGGGGCTGCCCGCCATGCCGCAGCCAGGTGCCGACCAGGAACGCCACCACGGCGGAGGTGCCGGCGATGGAGGTGCAGGCGGCCACGGCCAGATCCTGCTGCCCGGTGACGACTCCGGCGGTACCGGCCGTCAGCGCGGGAGCGGCGTAGGCGGTCAGCACCTCGCGCCACAGGGTGAACGGCCGGGATGGCCGGGAGGCTGCCCGGTTTCGGCTGGCTCTGTCCTTCGTTGCGGGCATGCTGGCCTCTTTCTCGTTCGTGTGAGGGATGCGAAGGGTTGCGGCGGGGGCGTGGCAGGCCTGTTCCGCCATATAGTTAGGCAGCTAACTATTACTGTGTAAAAGAGGCCCTGCCCGGAGGGCGGGGCCAAACCGACTCAGAGCCGGGTCAGTCAGCGGCCAGGGCCGCGCTGCCGCGCACGACGCGGGCGAGCAGATCGAGGAACACCGCACGCTCCTCGACGGAAAGCCCGCCCACCATCGCCTCCAGCCGCCCGAAATGCTCAGACGCCATGTCGCGCAGGCGCTGCGCCCCGCGCGCGGTGAGGACGGCCACCGTGCCCCGGCCGTCCTCCGTGGACGGGCGGCGGGCGAGTAGGCCTTCGCGTTCGAGGCCGTCCAGCAGGCCGGTGACCGTGGCCCTGGAGACATCGAGGTCGACCGCCAGGCGCGAGGGGGATTTCTCCCCGCCGTGGTCTTCGAGGTCGGCGAGCAGGCGGTAGCGCCCCGTCGACAGGCCGAACCTGGCGAAGTGCGCCTCGGCCGCCCGGCCGACCCTCGCCCCCGCCGAGATCAGCCGCACCGCGACCAGCACCGCCTGCGGATCGACCTCCAGGCCGTAGTGCTCGACCTGCCGCCTGGCCTGGTCCAGCGTGGGTGCCTCGCCGTCGATGCCGTCCCTCTCCATGCAAGTAATATGGCGGCTAACTACTTGACTGTCAAGGCACCCCGGTCTCCGGGCCCCGGCGCAGGCGGGCTCCCGCATTCGACGGCGAAGCCGGCCCAGGGGACGCCGACCCAGGGGACGCCGCGTCCGCCCCCGCCAGCACAAGGCACTGCGTGGCCATCTGACACTCCGTCACACCTTGCCCCGCCGAAGGCAGGAGGCCCTCGCGGGGCCGAATCGGGAGACAGGCGCACAGGCGCGCCAGCGGGGCGCCACCACGGCCGGAGAGGCGGAGAAGTGGGGGGATCGCGGCGCCAGGCATCGGGGTGCTGCCGGACGCGGCAACGTCGTCCGTCGTCGGCCAGGGCCACGTAGTCGCACAGAAGGCGACCGTGATCGCGGCCGCCTCGCACAGGTGCGGGTGCGAGGGCCGCGGCCGGCTCCGGTCGAAGCACTCCACGGCCTTCCAGCGGTCGTCGGTGAACTTCCGTCCGCAGGTCGCGCACACGGGTGTTCGGTGTACATCCGCGTCCACAGCTCAGGCGCGGCTGGCCCGTCACTGAGCCACAAGGGCTGTCGATCTCCGTCGCCTTCACCGGATGTGACCATCCGACCGGGCGGGAGCAGGCCATCAAGGCTCGATCGGGATTCAGGTGCATGGGCCGGACGCCAGTGCTGCGACCAGGGGGTACCACTGCGAGGGTCCGAGCGCTCGATCCCGGTACTCCTGGAATTCCTCCCAGCCTGACGTATGCCCAGGGGTTATCAGGTCCCCATTCGCACAGTCGAGTACTTTGCACCGCAGAGCCTGGGCAAGACGGAAGACGTCCGTCAGCACGTCGCCGCCGGAGCCCCGGATGTGGAGCATGATCGAGTCCACCGGATCGGCGGGGATCTCGTGCACAGGTGACGTCGGCGGGTAGCCGCATGAGAGGGACGTCCCAGCTCGAAGTGACCTTCCGGGTAGGACGGGTGCGGGTCGGGGTGGGTCAGATCAGGCTGAGCTGTTCTCCCGATGGCTGTGCCAGGAGCACGTTCCGCAGGCGGCGGATGTTCGCGCGCCAGGGCCCGCCATCCGACTCGCCCCATAGGTCCATCAGTTCGGACGGTTCGGTCATGATGCGGTCGAGGGCCTGAAGGGCGAGATCGCGCAGGCCAGTGAGATCCGGGAGGGGCTCTTGCGGCCCATGGATTGGATCGGCCGGCTCACCCCCGGGGCACTGCGCCGCGACGAGCGCGGCCGCAGCTGCGGCTACCTCGGATTCGGGTGCTTCGAGGTAAGCCGCGGTATCGATCACACGTGTGAGAGCACTGCGGACGATGCCCTCACGTTCGCCTGCAGCTACCTCATCAAGGTCACCGCCAAAGTCCGCTGCGGTGTCGTTGTCGAAGGGGCCGACGTCCCAAGTGCCCATGGTCTCTCCTGATCACGATGTCGACCGGGGCATCCTGGCAGAGGCCACTGACAGAAGCCGTGCAGTCCAGAGCGGGGATTCAGCCGCATGTGACTGGTCGAGACAGATGTCACCCGGCCTCGATATCCGTCACCCGCGTCAGCTCGGCGGGCTGCCATCATTGAGCCGGGCCACGATGGGTGGAACCTGGCCAGGCATGTGGGAACTACCGCAGACGTGTCGCAGTGCGGACAAGGTCGGCGACGGCCCTGGACCGGCTGTGCGGTGGCCAGGCGATCACGGTGGTGACTTTCGGCGCGTCCAGCACGGGCACGGCGGCGAGGTCACCGGGCAGTTGGGCCCGGCACGACTCCGGTGAGACCGCGCAGGCCCGGCCGAGCGCGACGAGCTGCAACAACTGCGCGTGGTCGCGGACCCGCGGGCCGGGGCCGGGCGGGTAGGTGCCGTCGGGGTCGGGCCAGCGTGGCAGGGGCAGGCCCGGCAGCCCGGTGATGTCGCCCATGTGCACATGGGCCCGGACAGTGAGCGGATGCCCGGCCGGCAGGACCACAACCTGGCCCTCCGTGCTGAGCTCTTCGGTGTCGAACCCGGCCGTCGAGTCGAACGGCCGGTGCAGCAGCGCCACGTCGGCCCGGCCCTCGCGCAGAAGTCGTACCTGCTCGGCCGGGCCGCACAGGATGACGTCGACGGCGACCGCGCCGGGTTCGACGGCGTACGCGTCGAGCAGTTTCGCCAGCAGTTCGCGGGACGCGCTGGCTTTCGTGACCAGGACCAGGCCGGTACCCCCGGTCGCGGAAAGGGCAGCGCGGCGGGTCCGGCGCTCAGCAGCGTCGACCGCGCCGAGGGCCGCCCGGCCCTCGGCCAGCAGCACCGAACCGGCCTCGGTCAGCGTGACGGTGCGGCTGGTCCGGTCCAGCAGCGTTGCCCCGAGCCGGCGTTCGAGCTGCTGGATCGCCCGTGACAAAGGCGGCTGCGCGATCCCGAGCCGCCGCGCGGCGCGCCCGAAGTGCAGCTCTTCAGCGACAGCGACGAAATATCGCAGTTCCCGGATCTCCATCCGGCCACGCTACCCCCGATCGATACCCGGACGGTATCGTTGCCCACCCGATCGGTCTTGGACCCCCTCCGGAGTCCGAGGGCAGCATGGTCCCCATGAGTGAACGAACGATTGCGCTGGTCACCGGCGCGAACAAGGGAATCGGCTACGAGATCGCCGCGGGCCTTGGCGCCCTCGGCTGGAGCGTCGGCGTCGGCGCCCGCGACGATCAGCGCCGTAAGGCCGCCGTGGAGAGACTGCGCGCGGCCGGCGTCGACGCGTTCGGCGTACCACTGGACGTGACCGACGACGCGAGCGCGACCGCCGCCGCACGGCTGATCGAGGAACAGGCCGGGCGCCTCGACGTGCTCGTCAACAACGCCGCCATCACCGGCGGCATGCCGCAGGAACCCACCCGGGTCGACCCCGCCACCATCCGGACGGTCGTGGAGACCAACGTGATCGGCGTCATCCGCGTCACCAACGCGATGATGCCGCTGCTGCGCCGCTCTGCCTCACCGCGGATCGTGAACATGTCCAGCAGTGTCGGCTCCCTCACCCGGCAGTCAGGAACCGCTGCTGAGCAGACGAAGGGTCCGGTGGCCGCGGCGTACTCGCCGTCCAAGACGTTCCTGAACGCCGTCACCCTCCAGTACGCCCGGGAGCTGAGCGGCACGGATATCCTGATCAACGCCGGCTGCCCCGGCTACGTCGCGACCGACCTCAACGGCTTCCGCGGCGTGCGCACCCCCGAACAGGGCGCGGCCATCGCCATCCAACTCGCGACCCTGCCCGACGACGGCCCGACCGGCCAGTTCTTCGAGGACGCCGGCGTAGTGCCCTGGTGATGTGCACGGCGGTCATCACCCGCCGGGTGAGGCGGCTTCGCCCACGCGTCTCCAACAGGTTCATCGACTGCGTCGGCTGCCCCGGCCGACGCTCCGGTGACCGGGGCAACGCTCCGCACCGCTACCGGTTCCCGTAGGAATGGCGATTCACCGCAGGTTGCAGGCAGCGTGACCATGTGGTTCCAACAACCGTGACCCGGGGCTCCGAATCCCAAGGTCACCACACCCCCATGGTTCCAACTACCGCGACCCGTCACAATCATGCTCAGATGACCCACGGCATAGTGTTCTTCCTCGCCGCCGACGACGAGACCGCTGCTGCGACGCGCCTGCGGGGACCTGGTGAGGCCTTTGAGTCAGTGGCCTGCCGTTTCATTGAGCCGGACAGTGCCATCGCCGAATGGGACATGTACTTCGAGGAGCCTTCGGCCGAGGCCCCGCCGGTTGAACAGCTCCTTGGGTGGACGTGGCCAAAGTGGGTCACTGCCCCCCTGAACGAGCCGCGTTGAGGTGTTCGCTCTGCCGCAGCGGTTGACCCGGGCGCTGGCCAACGCGAGCTCCGCCGAGCTGGAAGAGCTTGCAGGCCGCTGGAGCACGCGGGTCCGGTCTGAGGACGGGGACGACATGACCGACGATGATCTACTGGCGGTCCTGCAGGGAGTTGCCCGGCTTGCGGCGTCTGCGGTGGACACGGGTGGCGGCCTCTACAGCTGAGACAAGCGGGCTGGAAGCACTGCGCGCGAGATCGTGATCAAGGCTCGGAGAGTCGCTTTCCGTTCGCGTTCATGTGACGGAGGACATAACCGATGTGGGACGTGGGCCACCGTCCGTTCGAGGGCCTCAGACCTGGAGCTCCGCGGCCATGCCGGAAGGGACACCGTCACCAGATCCAGGCGTACGCGGAGCGGCTCACGCATCTCCACGTAGCGTCCGGCTATTCCATGCGCTACGGCGCATCCCATCCCGAGGCCTTGGTGCGGAGAGCCGCCGAGCGGGGCATGGAGTGGCTCGCTCTGACGGATCGCGACAACGTCACCGGGGCCGTTCGGTTCGCGAAGTCGTGCGCAGCGCATGGAGTGCGCCCGATCTTCGGCGTTGACCTGGCGGTTGCATCCACGAGGATTGGCGGAGGTTTCGCGCCTGTCCCCGGCGCTCGGCCGAGCCACGGCAACCTCGTGACCCGGCGATCCCGCCCCGCCTCCGATCCGAGGCGGGGCGGGGCGGCGCGGGGCGGGGCGGGGCGGGGCGTCAGTCCGCGGAGTCCCTCTCCGGCGTCCCCTCGTCCACGGTGTCCGGATGTGAGACGCGGCTGGCGGACTGGTCGTCGGTGTGGTCCGCCCCTTGCGGGTCGGTCGTGGCCGCCCAGCGTTCCGCCCAGCGGGCGAGGGCGTTCAGGGCGTGGCGCGCCTCCTGTCCCAGCGGGGTGAGCTCGTAGCGGCTGTCCGGTAGTTGGTGAATCACCTGGGCATCCAGCAGTTCGGTCAGGCGCTGCCGCATCACACTGGAGGACATGTCGTCGCACCGCTTCTGCAAGGGGCGGAATCCAAGCGGACCCGCGCGAAGCTCCCACAGGATGCGCAGACTCCACCGCCGCCCGAACAGATCGAGTGCGGCCATGAGGGGGCGGCCGGTGGTCGAGCCGCGAACGGGATTGCCAGGTCTGGGTGTTGCCATGTCGGGATGTCCAGCTCTCCAGGGTTGATGCTTCGAATTCCGACACGCTAGCATCGGTGACCGATTCGGAAATCGAATCGGGAGGCGGCTGTCGTGGCACCTGCCCTGCCGACCTGGGTGAGAGGCGTTCCTGAAGGCCCCGGCCGACGGCGGCGAGACCGGCCGGGAGGACCGGTACACGCGCACGGTGCCCCGAGTCCGACGCCGGCGCCGAGTCGCACGGACGGCTCACCCACAACCTGTTCGTGGCGGGGGGACGGGTGACCGGCACGCGGGAGATCGAGTACAGGGTCCACCAGGTCCTGCAAACCGGCCCAGCGGAACTTCAGTGCTGCCTCGTCAGCGGTTGCCGCCACCAAGCCGACGTCCACTCAGAGATGGAGACCAGATGACCACGACCGAGTTTCCCTCGGCGGCAGCACGGGCCGCCGCCGCTGCCGCCCTGGTCGAGGACGCGTCAGGGAAGGACATCACCACCGTGTGGAGCGTTCCCGAGGACCTGGCGGCCACGGCCGAGATCCACACCCGGCAAAGCGGCATCGCCGCCGGCCTCCCCGTGGTCGCCGAGGTCTTCGCGCAGGTCGACCCCGAGGTCAAGGTCGAGCCGGCCGTCGCCGACGGCGCCCGACTGGCCGACGGCCAGGTCCTGGTGCACCTGTCCGGTTCGGCGCGCAGCCTGATCACCGGGGAGCGTACGGCGCTGAACTTCCTGCGGCGCATGTGCGGCATCGCGACGCTGACCGACCGCTACGTCCAAGCTGTGGCAGGGACCAGGGCGCGGTTCCTGGACACGCGCAAGACGGCGCCGGGCCTGCGCGCCCTGGACAAGTACGCGGTCACCGCCGGCGGCGGCCACAACCACCGCCTCGATCTCGCGGCGATGGTCCTGCTCAAGGAGAACCACATCGCCGCGGCGGGCGGGGTGACCGCCGCGATCGAGGCGGTCAGGCGCGGGATGGCGCGCACCGGGCAGATCGTGGAGAGCGATGTCGAGGTGCAGACCGTCACCCAGGCCGCCGAGGCCCTCGACGCCGGAGCCCGCTGGATCACGCTCGACAACATGCCGGTGGCCGACATCGAGCAGGTCGTGAAGGTCCGGGCCGGGCGGGCCGACGCTTCCCGGATCCTGCTGGAGGCCTCGGGCACCATCAGCCTGGACACAGTTCTCGCCATCGCCGGGACGGGCCTCGGCCTCATCTCGGTCGGGGCGTTGACGCACAGCGCGCCCGCACTGGACCTGACCATGCTTCTGACCACCGGCCCGGTGCCATGTCCGAGGTAGCGGTCGTCGACGCGTGTCAGCGAGACGGCGCGGGTGGCAGCCCGACCGCCGTCCTGGACGATGCGCCGTTCACCGACGAGGAGCGATGCCGCATCCCCACGGAGTTGGGAACATCGCACGCCGTCTTCCTCCGCGCGACCGGAATCGAGCGTCGTCGGCCCGCGTACACACTGCGGTTCTTCACCACCCAGGACGAACTCCCCACCTGCGGCCACGGCACCGTCGCCGCCCTCGCCGTGCTCGCCGAACGGGAAGGCGGCGACCACGACTACCGCGCCGTCCTGCGTACGGCCCACCGCGGCTTCGACGGTCGGGCATGCCGAAACGGTGACGGCCTGACGGCGTCGTTCGACCCGGGCCCGGTCAGCCTGCGTAGCGCCGGTGGACCCGAACTGAGGGCAGTCGCAGGCGGCCTCGGACTGACGGAGGACTCGGTCGCCGGCGACGCCTGCGTGGCGTCGAACGGACGGCCGAGGCTTCTGCTGCCCATCCGATCCCGCGCCGCACTGGCCGAACTCACGCCGGACTTAACCCTGTTGCGCGCAGCCTGTGACCGCTACGGTCTGCTGGGCTGCTACGCCTACTCGCCCCCGGACCGACACGGCCGAGCAGCAGCCCGGATGTTCGCCCCGTCGATCGGCGTCCCCGAGGACATCGCCAACGCCAACAGCACGGCCTGCCTGGCAGCGCATGCTGCCGGGTTCGGCACATACCGCCTCGCTGTCGACATGGGTGACCACCTCGGCAGCCCGTCCACCATCACCGCGACCGTCCACCGCGACCGCACGGGACACCGGATCCGAGTCGGCGGCCAGGCAGCGATCGTGCGCACGGTCATGCGCTGAGGCCTGCGCGCTCAGGGCGAGGGTGCTGGTGCGCAGCAGGTCCAACTGCTCCTGTGAGAGCCCGGCCAGTTCTGGCGGCATCTGTGGCAGGGGCTCAGGGTTGATGGCCGATCACGTCGTACTGGTGCGACTCGTACCTACTTGTCGGCCCCTCTTCGTTCTAGTCCGGGCCGCCGCCCTTCCGGCGAGGCCAGTCATCGACTCGACCGGCTCTGGCTCGTCCTCGCCCGCCGACGCTCACCCGAGACCGATCCGATCGCAGCCCCAGCCGGTTGATCGAAGCCGTCCGGCTTCGACGCCGTCTCCGTCGGCTCGTGAACGTAGCCTTTCCCGGGTGACGAAGATCGTGACGTATGTCGAGATGACCGACCCAAGCCAACTCGTTCCCGGTGCTCCGGTCCCGGGATTGTCACTAGTCGCCGTTGATGGGGACCTGTCGCTGGTTCCCGACCTGATGGCCAGGATCGGTGCGCCGTACCAGTGGCGCAGCGCCCGCCGTGGCCCACAGGAGTGGCAGGCGTGGTTCGCCGAGCACCCGGACCGGACATGCTGGCTGTTGACCTTGGCAGACGAGCCGGCCGGCATGGTCTGTTACGACCTCCATCCGGGCGCCGACGTCGAGATCAGGACGTTCGGGCTCCTGCCGGAGTTCACTGGCAAGGGCTTCGGCGGTCATGCGCTGACGCTCGCGATCCGGCAGGGCTGGAAACTGGTGCCGGGCGTGCGCCGGGTATGGCTGCACACATCGTCGGCGGACAACTCCAACGCGCTGCCCAACTACCACCGCCGCGGGTTTCATACCTTCAAGACCGAAGAAGGCGACTGCTGAAGCGGGAGCCGCAGACGAGGCGACTGTCGCCCGAATCAGGTATTCCGCTCGACCCCCTGTCAAGCCTCGCACTCGGCGCCAAAGGCTCGGCCTTCTCGACACCCTGCGCGATCCACGCGGCACGACGGTCACCAGTGCTCTGACCAGTTTGGTTTGCCGATTTCGGGTACCCCGCTGAGGCTGAGGCCGATTGGATGGGGGCCTGCTTGGCTGTCGATGGTGTTCGCCGAGAATGGATCACATGCGAGTGATCAAGCAGCTTTCCTTTGGTGGTCCGGAAGTTCTCGAAGTCGCGGAGGCCGACCGGCCCAGCCCCGCGCCCGGTGAGGTTCTCGTGCGCGTGCATGCCACGGGCATCAACCCGGCGGACTGGAAGGTCCGAGCGGGGCATGTGCAGTGGTTCGGTGAGCCGCCCTTCGTCCTGGGACACGAGTTCAGCGGAGTGGTGGACGAGATCGGTGAAGGAGGCAGCGGCTTCCGGCCCGGTGACGAAGTGTTCGGATGGGTGACCCCGCCGCGCGGCAGCCACGCCGACTACGTGCTCGTACCCGAGACCTCCATAGCCGCCAAACCCACCACCCTCGACCATGTGCACGCGGCGGCACTGGGCATCGCGGGCCTGACCGCCTACCAGACCCTGGTGAACATCGCGCAGGTACAGCCCGGTCAGCGCGTTCTGGTGCACGCGGCGGCGGGCGGCGTGGGACATTTCGCCGTCCAGATCGCCAAGGCGCGCGGTGCGTACGTGATCGGCACGGCCCGCACGGCCAAGCACGCCTTCCTGCGCGAGCTCGGCGCGGACGAACTCATCGACTACACGACGGCCGACTTCACCAGCCTGCGTGACGTGGACGTGGTGATCGACACGATCAGCAAGGAGTACGGGCCGAGGTCGCTGCGTACGCTCAAGCGCGGCGGCATCCTCATCGACGTGGTGGGCGTCGGGGTCGACCGGACGGCCGTGACGGAGCAGGCACAGGCCAACGGCGTGCGGTTCCTTGAGTACTACCTCGAACCGACCCCCGCCGACCTGGCAGGCTTCGCCGACCTGATCGACCGCGCCGGGATACGCCCGTCCGTAGCGGAGACGCTGCCTCTGACCGAGGCGGCCAGGGCCCACGAGCTGAGTGAGAGCGGCCGGGTCCGCGGCAAACTCGTGCTCGTGCCCTGACACCCGGCAACTTGTCATGGGCCGTCATGGTCAGCGCCGCTTGTACGGAAGGCGGGCCAGTGCGCCGGCCATCCCGCAGGTGCCGGTGGCCGCCGAGAACACCCGACCCAACGCCGTCCGCCCGTCAGCCTGCGGACCCTGACCGGCGGCGCCACCCCGCCCCCCACGCTGGTTGGAGGTGTCGTCACCTCCAACCAGCACAACGAGCACCCCGACCACCCCCGCGACCTCGCGGTGTTCCATGCCACCGCCGATCCGCTTCGGGCCGAATCTGGCACTCTCACCAAGAAGCAGTAGCCAAGCCCGGAACGGACATCAACTCACGAACCGCCCACTCGGAGCTGACCGATTTCAGGGCCCGCGGGCGGGCGGGACTCTTGCGGGCGGTGGCGCGCTCTATTTCGGCTCCGCCTGGTGTACGGCGGGTCGGGCCAGCTCGGTGATGAGGTGCTCAAGCGCGGCGCTGGCGATGGTGCCCACGGTGGCGACTTCGGGAACGATGTCGCAGACGGAGTGGCGCAGTTCGTGCCATCCGAGGTACGTGGCATACGCGGCGACTGCCTGACGTCGGGCTGCGGCGGGGGCCAGGCCCAAGTCGGCGTAGAGGTCCGTGAGGTAGGAGATTCGCCGCTCGGTGACCCGGCGCAGGACCCGGGCGACGGCGGGGTGATCGGCGTGGGCGACGATCGCGGGCTCCAGGCCGTTGCTGCTTTCCTGCCCCAACGCGGTGGTGAGCAGGACCGTCAGCCGCTGCCGGGGGTCGGTGATGTCGCCCAGCTCCGTGATCAGGGCTGTGGTGGTGTTCTGCTCCCACATTTCCAGCGCGGCAGTCAGTAGCGCATCGCGATCTTTGAAGTGCCAGTAAAAGCTGCCCCGGGTTGCCCCCAGCTCGCCCGCGAGTGCGTTGACCGATACTGCGGCGACTCCGCCGCGTGCCATCGCACGCAACGCCGCAGTGGACCAGTCCTGCGGTGTGAGGTGCCTTCTCGCCATATCCGTACAGTACTGTACGGTCCATCCGTACAGGGGTGTACGGATGACTGGGGGAGCACAATGACGCTGACGAAACTCGCTGGCGGGGCGGCCGCAGTCGGCCTCGGCGCGGCCGGGGCACTGCACGGGATCTGGACCTTTTCTGCCTGGCCGCTGGCCAGCCGTGCCGAGATCGCCCGTACGGTCGTCGGGGTCGCTGAAGCCGACCTGCCCACACCGGAGTTGACCGCTGCAGTCGCGGCGGCGCTCGGGGCGGCGTCCTATCTGATCGCGGCCCGGGCCGGCTTGGTCCCCCAGGTGCGGCCACGTCGTTTGGTGCGCCACGGAGTATGGGGCGTCGCAGGCGTGCTGCTGCTGCGGGGTACGGCTGGTCTGGTTTCCTCCGGTCTGACTCCGACCAGCCGGCCGCCCGAGTTCATCCGCTGGGACCTGGCGCTGTACTCCCCGCTGTGTCTGACGCTCGGGGGGCTGACGGCATACGTCGCTGCCTCCACTCGCGCCCCTCGCTGCCAAGACCGGCGCCATGTCCTCAGGGGACTCAAGGACCGTAAGAATCGGGGAAGCTGACGATGACCCGATTGATTCCCAGACTGGTGACAGGGCTGGCCGCACTGCACTTCGCGGTCTCCCAGCGCCTCCAGCACCTTCGGTGATGTGGCCCGCGCCGGATTTTGGAACGCCGTCCCCGGAAATCCGCAGCGTGGGTACGAGATGTGGTTCTTCGTCGCGGGTTCGGCCTTCTCGCCCTGGGCACCCTCAGCCAACGCATCGTCCGTGGCACCGGCGGCCTCCCGGCACAGCTGGGCTGGTATCTGCTCGCCATCGGCGTGCCACTGCAGATTCTCTGTCCCGCCTCCGGCGCACCCGGACTGATTGTGCTCGGGGTGCTGGCCCTGATCGCGGCCCGGCGGGGCAGTGCGGGCGAGAGCCGTCGGACGCCCCTGTCGCCAACTACCGAAGGTGATCCCCGCAGTCGGCTTCGTGTTCGTCGCCGACGCGGGATCGGTCGTCAGTCGAGGCCTTCGATGATGCGGAAGTCGCGCTCGACGCCGTCAGCGAGTACGGCCAGCGCCTCCTGGTAGGCCGCACTCGCGCGTGCGGCGACCGCCTGTTCGAAGCTGTCGAACTCGATCAGGATGGTGCGCTCGGCGATTCCGGCGTCGTGTGCGACGACCCGGCTGCCGCGGGAGAGCAGCCGCCCGCCCGCGGCCTTGACGGCTGGACCGGCCAGCTTGTCGTAGGCAGCAAGCCTGTCAGGGTCTGCGATGGTGCGGTAGACGCTGACCCAGTAGCCCTTGGCCACGGTACCTCCTGTGTTCGGAAATTGATGCTCAGAAGCATGCTCAGATCCATGGCCGGCGCGCTGTGGGTCAGCGAGCCGACGGAGACGGCGTCGAAGCCGGACGGCTTCGATCCTCAGCTTCCGGTTCGACTCGACCGGCCCAGGCCCGGCACACCGGCTGGGGCTGTGATCGGATCGGTCTCGGGTGAGCGTCGGCGGGCGAGGGCGAGGCTGGCCATCGTCGTGATCGCCATCGCGGCGACGCCGACCAGCGCCGCGGTCGTGTAGGCGTCGTCGTTCGGGAAGAGGCGGCCCGTGGCGGTGCCGGCGGCCAGGACCAGACCGCCGATGGCGCTGCCCAGGGAGTACCCGACGCTGCGGACGACGTAGTTGAAGCTCATGGCGCTCGACGTCTCGCTCTTGGGGGTGACGGCCAGGATGACGCCGGGCATGGCGGCCGAGAAGCTGCCGACGCCGAAGCCCAGCACGCCCATGGCCGCGAGCAGTTCGGCCAGGTTGGACCGGGCGGTGGCGAACAGGACGAACCCGCCGCCGACGATGGCGGCGCTTCCGGCCAGGAGCAGGGGGCCGTCGATCCGCATCCGGACCCGCGGCGTGAGCTTGCCGGCGACGAACCCCAGCACGGAGAACGGGATGAGGACCAGCCCCGCCACGAAGGTGGTCAGTCCGAAGCCGTAGCCGGCGCTGTGCGGCGTCTGCGCGTAGCGGGTGATGAGTGTGAGCAGGAGGTACATGCCGCTCCCGCCGACGAGCATGGCGATGTTCGCCCCGGCGACCGCCGGGTGCCGTACCGCCCGGACGTCGACCAGGGGCGTCTTGGTTCGCAGTTCGGAAACGGTCCAGACGCAGAGCAGGAGTGCGGCGGCGACGGCAAGGGTCACCGCCACGGCGAGGTGTCGGCTCCACAGGCTCCTCTCGCCGGCCAGGAACAGGACGAGGAGCAGTCCACCCGCCAGGACGAGCGCACCGGCCACGTTCACATGAGCGGAGCGGCCTTCGGGAGCTGCGGGCACGCAGCGCCACGCGGTCACGAAGGCGATGGCGGTGACGAGCAGGCCGAGGCCGTAGGCGGCCCGCAGTCCGCCGAACTCGGCGAGCAGCGCGGCCAGCGGGTAGCCGACGCCGGCTCCGATGATGGAGACCACTGAGATCAGGGCGATCGTGGCCGCGCTGCGCTCCTCGGGAAGATGGTCACGGGCCACGCCCATCATCAGCGCCGTGAGGCCGAGTCCGACGCCTTGGGCCGCTCTGCCCACGAGCAGCCAGGCGAACGGCAGCGGCAGCACGGTGAGCGCGCTGCCGACGACGACGATCGCCAGCGTGGCGAGAATCGTGGCCCGCCGGTGCGGACCGGCTCCGAGCCGGCCGAGGACGGGTGTGGCGACGGCGCCGCTGAGCAGGGCGATGGTCAGCGTCCACTGCGCGCTGTCGAGGGAGACGTGGAACGTGGTCGCCACGCTGGTGATGAGCGGCGTCCCGAGGCTGGCGACCGCCGCCACGACCAGGGCGATGAACATCAGGGCGGGGACCAGCAGACGTGCCTCGGAACGTATCAGGGCAGTGCTCATGGGCTGGTCATGAGCCTGGGCCGCGGTCACCGGTCCGACTCCTCTCGGGCGTGGCTTTCGAGCTCCGCCAGATGCAGCAGCGCCGGAAGGGCTGCTGCCAAGGCCTCGACCTCGTCACCGGTGAGTTCGTCGATCAACCGCGCGTACGCGTCGACGCCCGCCTGGCGTCGCGTCCGGACGTACGACGCGCCGGCCTCGGTCAGGCACACCAGCGTGACCCGCTTGTCGGACGGATCGCCCTTCCGCTCGACCAGCCCGGATTCCTCCATCACCCGGACCAGGACGGTCATCGCGGGCTGGGTGACGCCCTCGGCCACCGCCAGATCGGTGATCCGTCGCGGGCCGGTCTTGTCCAGGGTGGCCAAGGTGGCGGCGGACGTCAGGCTCATGTCGCGGGGAAGGCGTCTCACGGCCCTGGTGGCCAGACCGTAGAGGGCTGACCCGATGGCATCGGAAGCGCCGTGCGCGGCGTCTCGGCGACTCATGCCTGAAGCATAGCAGATTTATATGAATTCTTTATGCATCTCCGGATCAGGGTTCGGCGATACTTGACTTGCGGGTATAGAAGGTCCTACGTACTCGTCGGCCTTGCGCAGTTGGGCGGGGGCGACCGGCTCGGGGAGCGGTGGGTCGTCCCAGGTGTCGGCTCCGTCGCGGTGGGGGTAGCGGGCGCACTCGGAGAACGCGTAGACCGCGAGGCGGCCGCCGGGGTAGGACTCGACGTGGATGGTGTCGCCGCCGGCGGGGTGCCGTAGGCGCAGCGCGAGGCCGTAGCGGCTGTTCTCGAAGGAGACGACGCTCCAGCCGCTGTGCGTCAGCGCAGCGCGGACGCGCTCCAGCGCGGGCAGGGCGCGCTCGCGTGGGACGCCCTGGAGGCCCCAGTGGTCGCTGACGCTGACGACGTACGGCTCGCTGGGCGGAGTGTCGCTGATGTTGTCGACCAGATGCCGCAGGCCCCTCAGGCCGCACCCGCTGCCCGAGGACTCCATGCCCGCACCCGGCGACTCCGGATCGAGGCGGGCGTCCGGCAGCCGCAGGGCTTCATAGGCGACCTGGGTGTCGTGGTCCAGTCGCCGGGCGGTCGCGGCAGGGTCCGCGACCGGATACGGCTCGCCGTCCCACACGGGGCCCAGCCGGGAGACCAGCCCCTGGACGGCGACAGCCACCCACACGACCATGGCGAGAACGACCGTCGCGAGGGTGATCGTGAGGGGAAGCCGGTGGCGGCGGATGTGCTGCGTGTTCATGACGCCAGCGTCGACCGAAGCCGCAGGTCACGGCATCAGGCTTCCTACTCATTCGCCTGAGCTGTTCGCGCACGACCGCTGGCCGTCCTGGCGGACCGCCCATACTCATCACGAGTCGAACGACGCATCAACTGGGCTTGATCCGCTTTGCCGGACATCTGAGCCGGCGTTACTGACGTCGGCTGATCAAGGTGACGTCGGGTCGTCGAGGGTGAGTCCGGTGCCGGTAACGAAGCCGTCGAGGGCCTCGGGTCGGTACTGGAGGCGCTTGAGCCGGTTGCGGACGAGTGTTTCCAGGCGATCGAGGGCGACAACCGCGAGGTTGGCCAGACTGCGTTTGACGTGCGCCCACACGCCCTCCACCAAATTCAGGTCCGGTGAGTATGCGGGCAGCAGGAACACCGTCGGCCACGCCCGCCGGCCGGTGACCTCCATCGGCCCGCTGCCCGGCACCGCGTCGCCGATCAGGTGGTGGCTGTCAATGCCGCGCGCGTGGTGGCGAGGATCTCCTCGGAGAGCGGGGAGCCCTTGGTGGCTCGGGCCAGGACGAGTGCGCCGAGCATGGTGCACAGCCGGGTGATGCCGTCCTGGTCTTCGGTGGCAAGCACCTCGGCGAAGTCACCCACTCCCTCGGTGTAGACGCGACGGGCCTCGCGATCTTCTGGTTCGCGCGCCATGTCGGTGGCGAGTGCGGCGACGGGGCAGCCGTCTGCCGCGCTGTCGCGGTGCTCGATGGAGAGGTAGGCGTCGATCAGTGCCTGCTGGGCGGCGTCGCGCTGCCCGGCGTACTGCTCAAGTCCGTTCTTGTGGTGCTGGGTGAGTTCGTCGAAGGCGTGGGCGGTGGCTTCGTCGATGAGTGCCTCTTTGGAGGCGAACTGCTTGTAGAAGCCGCCGTGGGTCAGGCCGGACGCCTTCATGAGGTCGGCGACGCTGACGTGGGTGCCCTGTTCCCGGAACAGCCGGGAGGCGGTTTCCACGACCCGCCGACGGTTCTCCTCCGCTTGTGCCTGCGATACGCGGCCCATCAGCTGCCTCCCGTTTGGATGTCGACTGGCATCTATCCTAGACCCATGTTTAGATTGTTATCGTAATCTAATTTCTGTGGGTCGGTTCACGGACCCCGTGATGCTGGGAGCAGGCATGGAACTGGAGAACACGGTCGCGGTGGTCACCGGCGCCAACCGGGGGCTCGGGCGGCATCTGGCCGCCCAGCTCGTGGAGCGCGGGGCGAAGGTGTACGGCGCGGCGCGCCGTCCCGAGACGGTGGACCTGCCGGGCGTCACTCCGCTGCGGCTGGACCTCACGGACGAGGAGTCGATCCGGGCCGCGGCCCGCGCCGCATCTGACGCGACGCTGCTGGTGAACAATGCGGGCATCTCCACCGCCACGCCGCTGATCGCGGGCGGCCTCGACGCGGTGCGCCTGGAGATGGAGACGAACTTCTTCGGTCCACTCGCCGTGACGCGGGCTTTCGCCCCCGTCATCGAGGGCAACGGTGGCGGCACCGTACTCAACGTCCTGTCCGTCCTGTCCTGGCTGCACCCCGCCGGCCTCGGCTCCTACGCCGCCGCCAAGGCTGCGGCCTGGGCACTGACCGACGCGGCCCGGGAGGAACTGGCGCCCCGCGGCATCACCGTCTCGGGGCTGTACGTCGGATACATGGACACCGACATGGCCGCGGGCGTTCCCGCCGATCAGAAGGCCGACCCCGCCGATGTCGCCGCACAGGCCCTGTACGGCATCGAGAAGGGCCTGCCCGAGATCCTCGCCGACGAGGCCACCCGGCATGTCAAGCAGAGCCTGGCCGCTTCGCCGAACGCGGCGTGAGACACGCCCCAGCACCTTCCCCCTCGATCTTTGCGTAGGGACACCTGATGCGCTGCACGTCCTTCGGACACCGCACCGGACCGCGCGTCTGCGAGTGCGCGCTCGGCACGGCGAACTTCGGCACCCGCTGGGGCGCCGGCGCCGGGCCGGACGGGGCACGCCGCATTTTCGACCGATTCGCCGAAGCCGGCGGCACCTTCCTCGACACCGCGGACACCTACCGGTTCGGCGAGTCGGAAGAGCTGACGGGGAAGTTCGTCTTCGTCCCGATCACCGGGCCGCGCAACCTCACCCAACTCGACGACTGCCTGAGTGCACTCGACGTCCAGCTGACGCATGATCAGTTTGCGTGCCTGTCCGACGTCAGCGCGGTGCCGCTCGGAGTTCCCCACGAGGCGATCGCCGGATCCCTGGGCGGCATCCAGGGCGGCGACTCCGGCCGCGTCATCGCCCCAGCCGCAGCAGCGGCCTGATGAGAAACGGAAACGGCAATGAAGACCTTCATGATCGAGCGGTACGGCGACAGGGCCGGCGTGCGCGCCGGTGAGATGCCCGACCCGCAGGTGGGCGTCGACGACGTCCTGGTCCGGATCCACGCGGCGAGCGTCAACCCGCTGGATCTCAAGCTCCGCGACGGACAGTTCAAGGCGTTCCTGCCGTACCGTCTCCCCCTCATCCTGGGCAACGACCTCGCCGGGGTGGTGGTCCAGGTGGGGCCGGCCGTCACGCGGTTCGCGGTGGGCGACGAGATCTACGCGCGGCCCGACAAGGACCGCATCGGCACGTTCGCCGAACTCATCGCCGTCCATCAGGACGATGTGGCGATCAAACCGGCCACGCTCACCATGGAGGAGGCCGCGTCCCTTCCCCTGGTCGCCCTGACCGCGTGGCAGGCGCTGGTCGAGCGGGCGCGGGTACAGCCGGGCCAGAAGGTCCTGATCCACGGCGGCGCCGGCGGCCTCGGCAGCATCGCCGTCCAGCTGGCCAAGGCGTTGGGTGCGCAGGTGGCCACCACCGCGAGCACCGCCAAGGTCGACCTGGTGAAGGAGCTCGGCGCGGACGTCGTCGTCGACTACAGGGCGCAGGACTTCGAGACGGTCCTTGACGGCTACGACGTTGTCCTGGACAGCCTCGGCGGCGAGACACTCAAGAAGTCCCTGCGGGTACTCAAGCCCGGCGGCAAGGCCATCAGCGTCGCAGGCCCTCCCGACGCGGCCTTCGCCCGCGAACTGGGAACGAACGCGATCCTCCGCATCGTGATGAGCGCGCTGAGCTGGAAGACCCGGCGCCGCGCCAAACGCCGCAGCGTGACGTACTCATTCCTGTTCATGAAGGCCAGCGGCGACCAGCTGCGCGAACTCACGCCCCTCATCGACGCCGGGAAGATCCGTCCCGTCGTCGACCGTGTCTTCCCCTTCGATCAGACCCGCCAGGCCATGGAGTACGTCGAGAAGGGCCGCGTGAAGGCCGGCAAGGTCGTCGTCGCGATGACGTGAGGGCAGGCCCTCACCCAACCACTGGTGAAGACCTCCCCAGGCAACGAAAAGATCCCGCCCCCACCCCCGCAACCCCTAGGACCCGGTCATGACTGCACCGCGGAGTTCCCCCACCCCTGCCCCTGCCCCGTCGTCGTACACGAACGCACCGACCCGTTCCGTGTCCGTGCGCGGCGTCGAATTCGTCTACCGGCAGCTCGGCCCGCAGGACGGCGTACCGCTGATCCTCCTCCACCACCTGGCCGCGGTCCTGGACAACTGGGATCCACGCGTCGTCGACCAACTCGCCGCCCGACGCCGAGTGATCACCTTCGACAACCGCGGAGTCGGTGCGTCGGGCGGCTCCACGCCCGACACCATCGAGGCGATGGCCCGTGACGCGGTGCTGTTCATCCGGGCCCTCGGTTTCGAGCGGGTCGACCTGCTCGGCTTCTCACTGGGCGGATTCGTCGCCCAGGTCATCGCGGCGGAGGAACCGGACCTCGTACGCAAGATGATCCTCACGGGCACGGGTCCCGCCGGGGGCCCGGGCATCGACAAGGTCACGGCACTCACCATCCGGGACACGCTGAAGGCAACCCTGACCCGCCGGGACCCGAAGCAGTTCCTCTTCTTCACCGACACCGAGGGCGGCCGACAGGCAGCGCGCGCCTTCCTGGAACGGCTGAAGAAGCGCACGGACAACCGCGACAAAGCCATCTCGCTGCCGTCGTTCCGCGCCCAGCTGAAGGCCATCCACCGATGGGGCCTCCAGGCGCCGGCAGACCTGTCGCGCATCCACCAACCGGCCCTGGTGGCAAACGGCGAGAGCGACCGGATGGTGCCAAGCGAAAACACCCTCGACCTGGCCGCACGGCTTCCCAACGGCGAACTCGTACCCCTCTACCCCGACGCCGGACACGGGGGAATCTTCCAGTACCACGATGAATTCGTCTCACAGGCGCTTGAATTCCTCGAATCGTAGCCAGACCGACGCCCGACACGACCCGCACGCGGGCCACTCGTCCGTCCATCCACTCCGGCCACCATGGCCCCGGGAGCCAGCGCTGCGGGGACAGACAACTCAGGATCCTCGATGACCGTGTTGGTCAGGTTGTGCCTTCGCTGATCTGTTTGTACTTGCGTTGCCTTTCACACCAGGTCGAGAACCGCCGCGCGTCCGATGAGCGATCCCTGCTCGACGTCACCGGCGATCGTGAACGCCATGGTCGAATCCTCGGTCAGGAGGCTCTTCAGTGCCACCGGATCTCCGTGATCCAGGGCGAAGTCGTAGCGTGCCAGCGTCTGCTGGACAGCGAGCTGCTCTGCAAGGGCGAGATCCACCCCTGTCGTCGGCATTGTGCCGAGGTAGCTGGTTCCCCGGCCGAAAGCCGCAGTTGTCGTCATGTCAAACCTCGCTCGTGCTCGGTCGTCGGGTGAAAGACCCGGCGCGGTCAGCGAAAGCAGCCGCGCGGTGTGCGACGGGAGGGCGGAGAGCGTGATCTGAGCGGCAAGCGCGACCCGCGACCGACCGCCACGCTGCGTCGACCCACCGCCGGACGCATCGGTGAGACGGCTCCCCGCTAAGGGACGGTGAGCACGATCTTGCCCTGGATGTGCCCCCGGGCGGCGCGCTCGTGCGCCGCTTGGGCATCCGCGAGCGCAAACGTGCTGTCGATCGCGACGCGCAGCGTGCCCGCGGCGAGCAGGCGTAGCAGTTCGGTGAGCTGCGCGCCGTTCGAGCGGACCTGCGCGCTTGAGACCGTGACGCCCAGCTTCGCGGTCTCTTCTTCGTCGAAACCGCCAGGAAACACCGGGAACAGCGCGCCGCCGTGCTTGAGGGTGGGCAGGAAGCGCCTGGTGCCGGGACCCCCGACGGTGTCCAGGACGAGATCGACGTCACGGGCGGCTTCCTCGGGCCGGTCCTTGGTGTAGTCGATGAACGCGTCGGCGCCGAGTTCGCGCAGGAACGTCTCGTGAGCGCCGGATGCCACGGCGATGACGCGGGCTCCCTTCCACTTGGCCAGCTGGAGTGCGAGGTGCCCCACGCCACCTGCAGCGCCATTGATGAGCACCGTGGCCTCGCCGGCGAGTGCCGTCGGGCGGTGCTGGGCCGCTTGGAACGGTGAGGGGTGGTCGTGCCCGAGCTCGATCAGGAACTGCCATGCCGTCAACCCCGACATGGGCAGGCCGGCAGCCTGCACGTGGTCGATGGAGGCCGGCTTGAGTGCGAGGTCCGATGCCGGCGCGGTGACGTACTCGGCGTACGCGCCGGCTTGGAGGACGGTGGGGAAGCGCAGAAGGCCGGCCACCTCGTCTCCGGCCGCGAAGCCGTTGACCTCGGCTGCGACGTCTGCCACGACGCCTGAGACGTCGGTCCCGGGAATCAGGGGGAGATCGAACGTGGGCTTGACCTCGGGAGGTACGTCAGGCATTCCCTCACGTGCGTACCAGTCGGGAGGATTGAGGCCGACCGCGTGCACGCGGACGAGCACCTCGCCCGGCCCCGGCTCGGGGACCGGCGCCTCCTCATGACGCAGCACCTCCGGGCCGCCGAAGCGGTGCAGCCGGATCGCCCTCATTGTGTGTGTGGACATCTGTCTCTCCTGCCCGCGCCGCGGGACTAGACTTATTCGGATCAGCGGTCCACATACCCGGACCACTGATCCGAATATATGGACCACTGATCCGGATAGTCAAGAGGGACATGATGAGGGCCGACGCGAGGAAGAACCACGACCACCTGCTCGTCGTTGCGGGCGCCGCCATCACCGAGCAGGGCGTCGACGTGTCCCTGCGCGACATCGCGCGCAGGGCCGATGTCGGACTCGCGACGCTGCTACGGCACTTCCCGACACGCGAGGCACTGCTCGATGCCCTGCTCCGCACGAGCTTCGACGAACTGACGGCAGAGGCGGGCGAACTCGAGACGTCGAGCTCGCCCGAAGTCGCTCTCGTTTCATGGCTGCGCGACTGCGTCGCGTGGACAACCGAGTACCGAGGCGTCACCGAGCTGATGGCAGCGGCGATCGAAGACACCGAATCCGCACTCCACGCTTCGTGCGTCACCCTGCGCGCAGCCGGCACGCGACTCCTCACCCGCGCCCAGGCCGCGGGCAAGGCCCGAAGCGACATTGACGGCACCGATCTGTTCGCACTGGTAGCAGCACTGGCATGGCTCGGCGACCAACCCGCGCTCGCGCCCCGCGCCGATCGTCTCTTCGAGGTCGTCGCGAGCGCGATTCTGACGGGTGCGGGGGGCAGCGATGCCGAGGGCGAACATCGCCCTCATACTCGGACCCGTGGCTGACATGGCTCCACGGTGTCGTTCGCGCTCCGTAGGTAGTTCTGGTCGACGTGGGACAGGCGGGAGCGGGTGAGTGCCTTGTTCTCCGGACCGGTGACCGGGGTCAGGCCGATGTCGCAGCTCTGCGAGACCAGCAGGGCGACCAGCCAGACGAGCAGGCCCACCACGCGGGTGCGCCGGTCGGAGACGTGGCCGAAGGCGTCGAGGAATCCGGTCCAGGAGTGACCTCAACAGCAGGTCTGGCAGTCGGTCCTGGGAAGCACGGCCTCCGTGGTGGCCTTCACCCGGGACGGCCCGCCGGTTCGACGGGGGCGAACACATCGCGCCGGTTCAGCGCGCGGTGCAGCTGCTCCGGCACGCACACCACGTACGCGTCCCGATCGACCCCGCCCTGCGGCGGCTCGGTGTTCGAGAACACTGCCCGCTTCCACATCGCGGGCACCAGCTCGGCGTCGACCTCGCGGGACAGCAGCGGCCGGTCGTGACCCTCCGGCGCGAGAGCGCGGGCAGGCGGCGCACCGCCTTCAGGATGCGCCGCCCGGCCGGGGCGGCGCCCAGCGCGTCCGACTCGTCCAGCGGAGACAGGAAGCGGCGCACGGTGTTGTGGCGCAGGGCCGGCTTCTCGCGCATCGCCCACCAGGCCGACCCGTCGTCCTCAGGCACCAGGGCCTCCACGGTCGCCAGCGCCGAGGAGACTGCCGTACGCGGCACGGCTTCCTCCATCGCCGCCCATAGCTCTCCACCCTGCCCGCCCGCGAACGAACCGAACCATGTGCTCCAACACTGGCTTATGGCGCTCAGGTTCCGAACGGATGTCGCGGTGGTTCAAGTGCGTGCCGTGTCGATCTTCGTAAGCTTCGACGGCAGAGGGGAACACCCCCGGACTGTTCCTGGACGGCTACATACAAAAGACGAGAAACTCGTGAACCAAGTGAATGCCGGCCGCGTGGCCGTCATCGCGGTTACCGGCGCCGACATGGACATCTCCAGCGGGCTGACCGGCAGTGTGCGGATCGGGCGTACCCAGGGCCGCCGGATCAAGGTGATCGCTTGCCACCGGGTCACCTCGGTGTCCGTCAGCCCCGCCCACGCTTGCACCAGCGGGGGCGCGTGGCGGGCCTCCATCCGGGCAAGCCGTGCTCCGCTGGAGCCCACGCGCTGCTGACAGCCGCTCCCACGCCTTCTGCGCGCCGAGCCGGGACGCGGCTGGGCGACCCACAGGGCTGACGCGAAGACAACCATCCCAACCTCTGGGCCCCTTCAGTACACAACCCTGATCAGCTCCTTGATCGTCGAAGACTGGATTTTCTGAAATGCGGTGGCCTGACAAGGCTGCCGTGGAAAGCGGAGACATGATGGCCAAGAGTTCTTATGACTATGTCGTGGTGGGAGCAGGGACAGCGGGATGCGTGATTGCCTCCCGGCTTTCGGAACGCCCCGGCGTGCGGGTGTTGTTGCTGGAGGCGGGAGCCCGGGACGCAACCGAGACGATGGCATCTCCGTGGGGCTTCCTGGGGTTCGACCCCTCATCCCTCTGGCTTGGCGCCTCGACCGTGCAGGCCGGTACAGGCAGGGCCGCTGACGTGCTGCGCGGCAAGGCGCTCGGCGGATCGTCGAGCATCAACGGCCTCTACCACCTGCGGGGGCACCGCTCCGGTTACGACGAATGGCCCGGCCTCGGTGCTCCAGGCTGGGGCTTCGACGATCTGCTGCCCTATTTCCGCCGCAGCGAGAGCACTCGTAACCGTAATGCCTCCGTGCGGGGCACGGACGGGCCGGTCGTGGTCGCCCCGGTCCCGGAACCCCATCCCCTGGCCACGGCGGGCGTCGACGCCGCAGTGGAGGCTGGGTTCTCACGCGCCGATGACATCGGCAGCGGGCTGGAGACCGGGTTCGGGTGGAGTGACATGAATCTGCCCGGCGGCGCCCGCCAGAGCGCGGCCGACGCCTACATCCGTCCGTTCCTGGACCGGCCGAACCTGGACGTCGTCACGGACGCGACCGTGCAGCGGCTGCGCACCACCGCGGGCCGCTGCACCGGCGTCGAGTACACCATCGGTGGCGAGCACCTGTCCGTCGACAGCGCCGAGGTGGTACTGACCGCGGGAGCCGTCGGTTCCGCACACCTCCTGATGCTGTCAGGGATCGGCCCGGCACAACACCTTGACGAACACGGCATCGACGTCGTCGCCGACCTGCCGGGAGTGGGCTCCCATCTGCAGGACCATCCGATGGCGGGAGTGGTGTACGAAGCCAACCAGCCCGTACCGTTCCTCCCTGCCAATCCGCCGGCCGAGATGATGGGCCTGCTGTACAGCGACCCCGCCGCGGCCCGGCCGGACCTTCAGGTCTACATCGTCGCCGCACCGCTGCCGTCGGCATGGGGCCGGCCGCCGGCCAACGGCTACTCCATCGCTTTCTCCGCGATGGCTCCGCACAGCAGCGGCACCGTGCGCCTGGCGGACGCCAATCCCGGCAGCGCTCCCGTCGTCGACCCCGGCTACCTGAGCGACGAGCGTGACCTGGAGATCATGCGCAAGGGCCTGGCCCTGGCGCGCCGCATCGGGGAGGCCGACGCGTTCGCCGACTGGCGCAAGCAGGAAGCGGTGCCGGGCTCCGGGACGAGCGGCGAATCCGTGGACGAGTTCATCCGCAAGGCCACCGGCCCCTACTTCCACTTCACCGGGACCTGCCGCATGGGAACCGATGCCGATGCCGTCGTCGACCCTGCGAACCTTCGCGTGCACGGCATAGCCGGACTGCGGGTCGCCGATGCCTCGGTGATGCCGTCCATCCCCTCGGCCAACACCAACGCGACCGTCTACGCCATCGCCGAACGGGCCGCCGAACTGATCGACTGAGCCTTCGTCAGCGCCCACGGCCCTTCCACAACGCGCTCATCCCCGACGCCCGGACCGCCGGCAGCTGGTCGGTCTTCGACCAGCTGCCGGGATCCTGCTTGCCGAACTCAAGGCGGCCGGCGAGCTCGGCGGCTCCAGGGCCTGTGTGGACGGCTGCCGCATGCGCGCGAAAGAGGAAAGAGGGGGGACTGACGCCGGTCCTTCGTCGGCCGGCCAGCGGAAGGCGGGCAGCGAACACCATCGAGCCACGGTGTGACAGATCACCTCTCAGCTCGCCGGGAACCGCCGATTTCCTGAAACGGCCGAGGGCCCCGCGGGCACAGCCGACGGGGTCGCCCAGACCCGCTCCCTCATCGGCAACATCCCGCCGCGGTCAAGTGCCCAGGCCGCCCACAGCGTCCCCTGCCCTTGCTCGGGACACGAGTAGGCGGCATCCGCTGGAATACGGTCGTACCTCTGGTCACGCGCTTTCGGCCGCTCCGTGGCCCGGCGGGTGCCGGTTCGGCGAGAGCGAGGCTGCTCCGGTCGAGCGGGCGTACTCGGTGGGAGTTTGACCGTAGTGCCTCTTGAAGGTCCGGCTGAAGTGGCTGCTGTCCGCGAACTGCCAGTGCGCGGCGAGCTCCGAGATACTCAGGCGACCTGACGGCGCGGTGAGGGCGAGCCGGGCCTCGTGCAGTCGCCGATGGCGGATGTAGGTGGTCAACTGCTCTCCCACCGCGGCGAATGCCCGGTGCAGCGTACGGACGGAGACGTTGAGTTCACGCGCAAGCATCGCCGGAGAAAGTTCGGGATCGGCGAGCCGACGGTCCGCGAGGTCCTTGGCTGCCTGGGCGAGCGCGGGAGCCAGCCGGGGTTCCACGTCGTCGAACCGGCCCTTCGCCACCGCCTTGGCCAGCTCGATCAGGGCGCCGTGAGCGGCTTCCACACCGGCCGGGCCGAGGTCGGCCACAGTTGTCTGGATCATGCCTGTGAAGGCCGTCAGCAAGCGTATCTCGGCCGAGTCCGCCGGCCCGGTGATGACCCGGTTCCCGAGCAGGGGTTTGAGCTCGCCGGGGGGCAGGACGAAGAATTTCGCGGTGAGGTGCGCCGTCGTCTCGAAAGCCGACAGGCGCCCGACGTGCCGGACGAGGAACTGCCCGGCCGATACGGTCTGCTCGCCGCAACCGGGCGGGCCGCCCAGAGTCCATGCGCCGCGCTGCACTACGTACATGGCCACCAGATCCTGATCGCCGCCCGGGGCGTCCGCGGTCCGGGTTGCCGACGCGGCGTGAAGGTCGGCGATCGCCGCGCCGTGCACCTTGGTCACGCGGCCCTTGACCCGGAAGTCACCGATCGTGTCCGGGCTGAAGGCCGGCAGTTGGAAGACATCGTCGCCGATCTGCGTCGTCCACCCGCGCCGGAAGGCGTCGAGTCCTCGCGGTGCGGCGCCCGGCTCGGTCGAGTCCACTGAGAACGCCCCGCGCGCGCCGTCGGCCTCCGCTCCAGTACTGTTCATCACTCTCCGATCCCCTCACGTGTACTGCTTCAACACCAGCCTGTGGAGCTTGTGTTCCTTACGTATGTCACCGTGGTTCCTGTGGGCGGCTGCGCCGGGGAGGCCCTCGGCGCTGGTGCCCTCGGTGGCGGCGATGCGGCCGGGGATGCGGTTGCTGACGAACTTCACTGTGGCGCCCCGACTGCACCAGTCGGCGGCCAGGTTCTTGCCGACCTGCTGGGGGACGACGTCGTCCAGTGCACTGTTACGGCCTGGGGGGAATCTATAAGGTCCCTCTGATTCACTGAGCACATGGGGATCGGGGCACTCATCACACAGACGCGACGGCTGGCGGCACACGAGGGGCGGTGGATGGCGAGCCTCGGGCTGTGGGTGGGTCGGCGCTCGCACGGGGTCGGGGAAGCGGACATCCCTGTCGGGTACGCGCGTGCTCAGGCGCCGACGGCGTACGGGCTGGTCTTCGTGTTCGTGGTCGAGACGATCGGGGTGTCCTTCATGCTCGCCGCGTATCCGGTCGCCCACCTGGTCATGCTGCTTCTCGACGTCTACACGGTGTTTCTGGTCTTGGGGCTGCACGCCGCCGCCGTCACACGCCCACACGTCGTGGGGCCGGGCGAGCTGCGGGTGCGGCGCGGTGCACGGCTCGATCTGCGGATACCCCTGGAACGGATCGCGTCCGCCCGTTACGACCTCCGCTTCCCGGACGCGAACAAGTCCGAGGACGGTGTGCTGGATGTGGCCATCGCCTCGCAGACCTCGATCACTGTCGAGCTGACCCAACCAGTCACCACCGTGAGCCTGTTGGGGCGGCGCGCGGAGGTTCATACGGTCCGCTGCCACGCCGACGAACCGCAGACCGCCGTCGCGGCGATCAAGAAGCTGCTGCCGGCAGATAGCTGACAGGGACGACACTGTCACCGCAGTTCGGGCATGCGGAACTTCGGGCCGTGATATGAGACGGGCCGCACGAGTTGGGTGAGTTGTGAAGCCGGCCTGGGCCCGTGCGGCCTGCTCCCCTCCTGCCCTGTCCGGTGTCTCCCGCGCGCATTTCGGCGAGTTGCTCGAAGAGCTCGCGTCTCCGTGGGAGGCAGCGCGCGAGACCGCGCTACGTGATCAGCGCGGCGGCCCCAGGCGCCGATCGGTGGGGGCTGGCGCAAGGCGAAACTGGTCTTCGTCGGCCGTTGCCAGTCACCCTCATCCACCTGCGGCACGGGCTGCCGCACGCGCTTGTGGCCGGAGTTCTTCAGCGTGGGCCTTCACGGCCTTCACGGCCTTCACGGCCTTCACGGCCTTCACCGCGTTTCCGCGCGAGATCTGGCGGCAGATCTGGTCGAACAATCCGCAGGAGCGGCTGAACAAGGAAGTCCGGCGTCGCACCGACGTGGTCGGCATCTTCCCCGACGGCACCGCCCTGATCCGCTCGGCCGGTGCGTCGGCGGCTGCCTTGAGCCCCGGGAAGCTCACTCTTGGTCCGTGCCTGCGAACCGTCGCAGGCACGGACCGACGATTTTGTCGATCGCTCCTGGGAGGGACTGTGCTTTTGGCCGATCTGCTCCGAGGCGGGCCGTCGCGTCCCTCGGTCCCGCAAGGACGCGGGAAACCAAACATCTACTTACCGTCTTATTTGCCTCCAGAATAGAAATTTCACCGCTCTATCGGCTTCTTCCGCCGCCCATGATGGCAGTGACCACCGGAGCGACGGAGGGCGTTTCATGGCTGATTGGGTGAAGGTCGCGGGCAGTCTCACGGCGATCTCGGCGGGGTCCAGGACGACGGTGTGGGGGGTGAACGCGGCGAGCGCCGTCTACCGGTACACCAACTTCGACGGCAATCCCTGGATCAACATTCCCGGGGGTCTGAGCGACATCGGTGCCGCGGCGGACGGCACGGTGTGGGGGGTCAACAGTGGCAACCAGATCTACCGGTACCACGGGGACCAGGACGGCGTGAACCCGTGGAAGGGCATCGACGGCAGTCTGGTCCGCATCGACGCGGGCTCCCGCACGAGCGTGTGGGGGGTGGACTCCGCCGGCGCCGTCTACCGGTACACCAACTACGACGCCAGCCCCTGGGTGAAGGTCCCGGGGGCGCTGAGCGACGTCGGCGCCGGCGCCGACGGGACCGTGTGGGGCGTCAACAGCGGCAACCAGGTCTACCGGTACACCGGGGACCAGGACGCCTCGAACCCGTGGGTGGGCGTCCCCGGCAGCCTCAAGCGCATCGCGGTGGGCTCCCGGACGAACGTGTGGGGCGTCGACCCCGCTGGCAGCATTTACCGGTACACCAACAACGACGCCAGCGGCACCAACCCGTGGATCAAGATCCCCGGCACCGCCACCGACATCGCCGCCGGTGCCGACGGCAACGCGTGGCACATCAACAGCGCCGGCGACATCTACCGATACACCGGCGACCAGCCCAGCTGACGCTGCCCCGCCAAGGCGTGCGGGCTCCAGGCCGAGATGGTCGGGGGTCCGCACCGACGTCCGGGTAGTCGGACGTCCGCCTTCCTGGCGGTAGTTCGTCGACTGACGTGACTGCCCGCCGCCTGCCCGCCGCCTGCGCGCAGCCCTGCTGCTCGCCGCCGCCGTCCCGCTCACCGCGGCGACGGCCGCCGCCGCCGCGCTCAAGGCCAGCCGCCTCAAGCCCTACGCCGACCGGCACCGCATCGAGATCACCGCCCGGCCCCGGCCGGGCTGTCCGCACTGCCACGGCGAGGGCGGCTGGTGGACCGGCGGCGCCTTCCCCCAGATGGAGGCGTTTCTTCTGGTTCTTCCGGCTCTTCCGGCTCTTCCGGCAGCGTCGGCGTCCGGCGCGGCGGACCGGTCGTCACGGTGGTTCAGATGCCCGCGAGGAACTCCCGGACCGCGGTGGCGAAGCCCTCGGGGTCGGCCTGCTGGACGAAGTGGTCGGTGTCCAGCCGGCGGTAGACCGTGCCGGGGCGCCTGGAGCACATGGCATGGGCCTGTTCGGCGGGCAGGACCTGGCTGCGCAGCCCATGGATGAGGAGCGCGGGGCAGTCGGTGGCGAGCCACTGTTTCCAGTGGTCACCGTGGACAAGGTTCTCGGAGTCGACGGTGTCCTGCGGGTGGAAAGGCAGCCGCCAGCCGCCGCCGGGCAGCGGGCGCAGCACGGGGCCGAGAACGGCGGCGAGGGGTCCGCAGGCGGCGGCCAGTTCCTCGCGGGTGGCAGCGGTGTAGGGGAAGTCGAGCACGAAGGCGAGGGGGCTGGTTCCGTGGTCGGGGAGGTCGACGGCGGTGTCGATATTGATCAGGGCCTCGACCAGTTCGGGGCGTTCGCAGGCCAGGTGGTAGGCGTTGACCGCTCCGAGGGAGTGGCCGAGGAAGACCGCCCGGTCGATGCCGAGGTGGTCGAGGAGGGCGAGGAGGTCGGCGAGGTAGCCGATGCGGGTGTATTCGCGGGCGCGCTGGGAGTCGCCGTGGCCGCGCTGGTCAGGGGCGATCACGCGCCACTCAGGGCCGAGGGCGGAGGCCAGGGCGGCGAAGGAAGCGCCTTCGGAGAGGTGGCCGTGCAGTGCTACGAGGGGGCGGCCGTTGCCGCCGTAGTCCAGGTAGGACAGGGTGCGACCGTCGAAGGTCATGGTGGCACGGGTGGGCAGGGCGGTCATCGCGGTGATACTCCCTCGGTTCGAGGTGCGGGGTAGCGGGTCCTTGCCGAGGTCGACGTCCGAGGCGCTTGTTCTATGCATTTGTTCTGTACAACCGAATGGATGACTTGGAGGGGCCGGAGCCCTGGGGCCGCGGCGCGCTCGGCGCGTAGGAAGCGGACGACAGCCTCGCGGGTGGAGGGGGGGTCAGGCGATCTGCTTCTGCGGGTTCAGATCGAGGGTGATGTGCGGGGCGAGCGCGTGCAGGAAGTCCGGGGCGTCGAAGATCTCGCCGGCGGAGGCGACGCCGGTGGTCTTGGTGCGGCCGGTCAGGACGCGTTCGAGGGCCTCGGCGACCAGGGGCGCGGTGACCGCGTAAATGTCCTGGCCGCCGGCCGTGGCCCGGCGTTCGGCTCCGCCCGAGCGTACGACGACATCGACGAGGAAGGTCTGGTCCGAGCGCCCGCTCTTGTCGGCGGCGGTCGGGGCCGGTGTGTGGGGGGCGGCGATGTCGCGGACGGCGTCGGCGGTCATGTAGGTGGTCACATCGGGGATGGACAGGTGCTGGGGGACGGTGACGACGTCCGCCATCGTGAACTCCCCGATCACCTGCCGGGGTCCCATCGGGTCCGGGAAGGTCCACTCCAGGGTGGGCGCCTGGTCGATGCGGCGCTCCCACTGTCCGCCGCGGTAGCGCAGGCGGTGGTCGCCGCGCCGCTCGCGGGAGACCGCGCCCGAGAGCCGGGTGCCGGCGGTGGGGTGCCAGCTGCTGAGCGCGTAGGCGATGTGGGCCTCGTCGGCTTCGGTCCAGTCGCCCATCGCCGCGGTGGCCAGCAGGTCGCCGAGACCGCCGAAGAAGGCCATGGCCGGGACGATCACCGCTCCCGCGTCCCGGGCCCGCTCGCGGTAATGGGCGAAGGTGTCGAGATTCGCCTCAAGTTCGGCGGCCACGTCCAGGTACGGGATCCCCGCGCGCAGCGCGGCCTCGATGACGGGGCCGGTGGTCGAGGCGAAGGGGCCGGCGCAGTTGATGACCGCCACCGTTCCCGCCAGAGCCCGGTCCAGCGAAGCCGGGTCCCCGACCGACGCCACCCGGGCCTCCAGCCCGTGCTCGCCGGCCAGCTCCTCCAAAGCCTGCGCGTTGCGCCCCGACGGCACCGGGACGAACCCGCGCGCGGCCAGCTCTGCGACCACGAACCGTCCCGTGTGACCGTACGCGCCGAAAACCGCCACCAGCTGACCTGACCCCATGAGACTGCTCCCTGCACTCGGACGCCCGCTGCGATGTCGATCCGCTGCGGCCTGACACGCCTATCCTGTCCTCGCGGCAGCACCCCGCACGAGCGTCGGAAACGACATGCCACGTACAGTTTCGGACATGCCCACTGTCGCGCTGGCCGTCACCGATGGCATGCTCCACTACGAACTGTCCGTGGCCGTCGAGATCTTCGGGTCGGACCTGACCCACATCGTGGACCCCTGGTACGACTTCTCCCTCTGCGGGAACGGCCCGGTGCGCGTCGACCGCTTCCGCCTTGAACCCGACCATGGACTCGACCACCTCGCGCACGCGGACACGGTGATCGTCCCCGGCTGGGCCGACACGGACCGCGAACCGCCACCCGAACTGGTCGAGGCGGTGCGCGCCGCTCACGCGGCCGGCGTCCGCGTGGCCTCACTGTGCACGGGCGCCTTCGTCCTGGGCGCGGCAGGACTGCTCGACGGCCGGCGCGCCACCACACACTGGGCTCACACGCGGGAATTGGCCCGGCGCCACCCAGCGGCCACCGTCGATCCGGACGTCCTCTACGTCGACAACGGCGACGTCCTCACCTCCGCGGGCAAGGCCGCCGCCATGGACCTGTGCCTGCACCTGGTCCGCCTCGACCACGGCTCGGCCAACGCCAACAAGATCGCCCGACGTCTGGTCATCCCACCCCACCGCGACGGCGGCCAGGCCCAGTTCATCGCCACTCCCCTCCCCGCCCCCGGCAACCACCCCCTGAGTGGACTCTTCCCCTGGGCGTTGGAGCGACTGGACCAACCGCTCAGCGTGGAGGACCTGGCCCGCCAGGCCCGCATGAGCTCACGCCACCTCGCCCGGCACTTCAAACACCTCACCGGCACCACGCCGCTGCAGTGGCTCCACACCCAGCGCATCCGCCATGCCCAGGAACTGCTGGAGACCACCAACGCCACCGTGGACACCATCGCCGCGGCCACCGGTATGGGCACCGCCACTACCCTGCGCCGCCACTTCCACCGCAGCGTCGGGGTCCCACCCGACACCTATCGCCGCACCTTCCGCCCCTGACAAGGCATTTCCTTTGGGGAGCCGGCGGTAGCGGATGAGGGTAACTGCGGGGGCGGTGAAGGCGAGGAGGTGTTCGGGCTCGCGCTCGTATCGGCGGCGGAGTCGTCGGCATCCGCCAAACCGGGCGATGGTCCGTTCGACGAACCACCGGTGTCGGCATCCGCCAAACCGGGCGATGGTCCGTTCGACGACCCACCGGTGTCGGCCCAGTCGGCCCCGCCGCGTCCTACCGCCGCTGGCGGGACGTGGGGGTACGCGGCTACGGGGCCGACTGTCTGCCCCGGGCGGAGTTCTCGATGCCGCGGCGGGCGATGCGGGGTGTGATGCCCCCGCGAGCGTAACCACTGCCGCTGGCGAGGGTAGTCGTAGCCCTTGTCGCCGTGGAGTCTGTCCGGCCGCCGCCGTGCCCCGCCGCCGCAGCCCGGGGGATGCGGCCGACCGCTCGCGGACGGAGAAGCGATGAAGGACTTCCAGGGCCTCACCGACCTCGGATGAACGTGGCCGCGTCGCGGACCCTCGGCCTGATGCGCGCGCGCCGCCGCCTACGCAGTGCGGGACCGTGCGGCGGTCGTCGAGCACCTCGCGCACCTCATGTCCAGGCGTGGGGGGGGCGGGGGGCCCCCCCCCCCCCCCCCCCCCCCCCGCCCCCCCCCCCCCCCCGCGGGTGGTAGTGGACGATAACAAGGATTGGCGGCGAAA
>NZ_JBHWUR010000033.1:0-27436 GCF_042737755.1 Streptomyces sp. NPDC059994 | reverse complement strand
CGGGGCGGGCCCCCCCCCACCCCGGGGGGGGCCCGCGGGGGGGGGGGGCCGCCCCCCCCCCCCCCCCCCCCCCCGGGGGGGGGGGGCGGGGCCCCCCCCCCCCCCCCACCGCGGCATCAGGCCGCCAGCGCTTCGCGGAGCGTTGAAGGCCTGAGTCCGAAGGTGTCGCGGATATCGCTGTCGTCCACGAGGAACGGACGCTCGGACATGTAGCTCATCTCGGCGAACTCCCGCCACAGTGGATCGGTGAAGGACAGCAGCGTCATATCCCGTTCGGTGAGCGGCTCCAACCGGGGTTCGGGCGCTCCGTGGAGTTCGGCGAGGTCGGTCGCGGCCTGGCGCAGGGTCGTGGTGATGACCGGGGCGTGCCAGGCCCGTCCCCAGGCCCGCTCGTCGCCGCTGACCGCCACCAGCGCCGCTGCGACGTCCTCGGTGTACGAAAACGAATGCGCCGCATCGGGATCGCCATGGACGAGAGCCAGTTCACCCTCGCGGACCCGAGGCGCGACCAGCAGCGTGAACGCTGAGACTGCGCCCGGGCCCAGGTACTGGCCGGCTCGCACTTCGGTGGCCCGCAGCCGCCCTTCGTCATGGGCATCCCTGGCCTGCCGCCACAGCTCGGCCCTCACCCGGCCCTTTCGGGTGTTCGGGGCCATCGGGGTGCGCTCGGTGACCGGCCCGGTGGTCTGCTGATAGCCGTAGTGGTTGCCGAGCATCACATAGTCGGCCCCGGCCCGCTCGGTCGCGGCGAGGATCGAAGCGAACAACGGCGGCATGGTCTCCGGCCAGGTGTGGTAGGCGGTCATGGCGGCGTTGAAGACCGTGGCCGCTCCGGCCAGCGCCTCGGCCAGTTCGTCAGTGCGGCCCGCGTCCAGGGCGATCCGTTCGATGCCGGGGTGGTCGGGCCCACCGCCGCTGCGGGTGATGAGGCGGACCGGCTTGCCGCTGTCGGCCAGTTGCCTTGCGGTCGCGACCCCCGTCGCGCCTGCCCCGATGACGACTGATTCAGCCATGACGTTGTCTCCGTTTTCGCTCAAAAATGGAACGCTTCCCCGAAGAGGGAGACGTGGTTCGCGGGGGCCCGATCGCTCGCCCAACTCTGCCGTGCGGACGCAGGGTAGGGTCAGTGGCCTGAAAGCCATGAGATCCAAGGATCTAGCCATGCATCGTGTTGCCGTCCTGGCCGTCCCCGCGGTCAAGCCCTTCGACCTGTCCATGCCGTCGACGCTGCTCGGCGCCGCCGAACTCAAGGGACGCCCCGGCTACGAGGTGACGGTGTGCACCGCCATGCCCGGTACAGTCGCCGCCTCCGGTGGCATCGAGGTGGTGATCCGGCACGGCCTTCAGGCGGTCGCGGCGGCGGACACGGTGATCGTCCCCTCAACCGCCAGTCGGCACGACGCCGAGCCGGCCGCACTGGACGCCTTGCGCGAGGCGGCTGCTGCGGGCAAGCGCATTGCCTCGATCTGCAGCGGCGCCTTCGTCCTCGCCCAGGCCGGGCTCCTCGACGGCCGTGCTGCCACCACCCACTGGGCCCTGGCCGAGGAACTGCAACGCGCCTTCCCTTCGGTGCGCGTAGACGCCGACCGGCTGTTCGCCGAGGACGGACCGATCGTCACCGGTGCGGGCTCGGCCGCCGGGATCGACCTGTGCCTGCACCTGATCAGCTCCGACTACGGCGCGGCCGTGGCCAACGCGGCAGCCCGCGCCGCTGTCGTCACCCCAGTGCGCCACGGCGGGCAGGCGCAGTTCGTGCAGACCCCCCTACCGGCCAAGACCGACTCCTCATTGGATGCGGCCCGCGTCTGGGCACTGCGGCATTTGGACCAGCCGATCTCCCTGCACGACCTGGCCGGTCAGGCCAAGGTCAGCGTGCGGACCCTGACCCGCCGCTTCACCACCGAGACTGGCGTGACCCCGTTCCAATGGCTGCTCCAGCAGCGGCTGTTGCGGGCCCGCGAGCTGCTGGAGACCACCGATCTCACCGTCGGCCATGTGGCCCGCCGCAGTGGCCTCGGCTCCGGCGAATCGCTCCGCCAGCACCTGAGCCGCCAGATCGGCATGACCCCGGCCGCCTACCGAGGCGCCTTCACTCACCGCCCGAGCGTGAAGACTGGTCAGTGACCGCGGGTGACTGGGCCGGACGTGGCGTTTCATAGGTGGTCGCCTGTGAAACACCGCGCCGCGCGGCGGTCCACCTGCGCGACCAGGAGATGAGCCTGCGCGACATCGCCCAGCGGCTCGTCATCACCACGGGCGCGAAAATGGGCAGCGCCCCTCACTCGCCACCGTCATGCGGATGCTCCGCGAACACGACGAGCAGGCCGCCGCGTCGGCGAGCACGTGATCATCTCGCTACTTTGCGGCTGGTGTCTGAGCCAGGACTCCAGGGCCGTGCCATGACGTCCAGCGTGCACGTCCTGGAGGCGAGACCCACTACACCCCCGTGCTCGCGCCGGACGGCGACTGGATCGGCCTCGCCCTGCGCGCCACGCCCCACGGCGACTTCGTCTCCACGGCCACCGCCCACGGCGGTGCGGACCTCTTCGCCGCGGCACTCGTGCTGCGCTGCCCCGCACGCATGGTCCGGCGCGGCCGGGGTGAACACGGGGCGGATCCTGCGCACCGGCCCGCTGCGCGCCGATGCGTGGCCGGAGCCGGCCGTGACCGTGGGCCCTCCCTTCCCCGGCCCTGCCCACGCTGCGATCACCCCGCCAACCCGGACCGCTCCACCGGCGACCGCGCCAACTTCGCCGAGCATCGCGCCGCCCGGCTGCTCGTGACCGCCACCACAGCCGGCCGCACGCATCTGCGCCTGCCGGACGGCAGTCCCAGCTCCACCGCGTTTCCCGGCGTGCTCCACCGCCTTTCCGTGCGTGCTCCACCGCCTTTCCCCGCGTGACCCCTGACGAGGCCGCACGCTTCGCGACGGACACCGGCGACCTGGTCTGGGGCTGCTTCCTCGACGGCGGCCAGAGCGCCAGGCTCGTCACCGCGAGCCCCGAGGGCCCCGTCCCCTACGGCAACCGCCACTACCTGCAATGGCCCGCCATCCTCCCGGGCCCCTTCCGCCGGTTCCCGACGAAGGCCGCCCCCGCGCAAGCCTGATCACCCTCCACTGGCACTCCGCCGGCCAGGACCCGGGCAGATCCCGGGGCCCTGGCCTTCTGCATCCTGTCGAGGGTGTCAGTCCCGGTGCCGGGCCGCGGAGTCAGTGCAAGGCGTGGCCGTATGCGGCGACGAGGCCTTCCAGCGCAGGGTCGCCGAACACGGTGCGCAGCTGGTGGAAGGCGTGCGTCTTGCCGGGGCCGAAGCGGCCCACGTAGGCGGCGTAGCTGTCGGGGGTGAGGAACGTGGGCGGCTTGCTCTTGCTGTGGAACTTGTCCGCGAACATCACCAGCTGCTCCTCGGCCGACTCGGCGAGGTAGTCGGCAGGCGGCAGCGGAAGCTGCTGGTGCTCGATGTCGTGCTTGGTCAGCCCGACCCCGGTGTGGCAGGAACAGAACCGGCACAGCTCCTCGGGGAAACCTTCTTCCGCGAGCAGGCCGTGGCCCAGGACGCCATGGCGTACGTAGTTGGCCTGATCAAGGCGGCCGGAAGCATCGTAGAGGCGGTAGACGCCGATGTCGTGCAGCAGGCACCCGGCCCGCACCAGATCACGGTCCAGGCTCATGGGAGAGCTGTCCATAAGGCCTTCGGCGATCCGCCACACGATCTCGCAGTGGGTCCAGACCAGCGCGAACGCCTCCTGGGAGGGGGCGTGTTTCACGTGGAGCTCGCGGATCTCGTCCACCGACGGAATGCTCATCGGCGCAGCCTAGCAACGCCGCGGCGCCCGCACGCCTCGCTTCATACTGCCCGCCAACGCGGCCGCCCGGGCAGCGGACGCGACCTTCGCAAACCGTCCTTGATCGCCCTGCCGTGAGGTGCGCATGCACAGGCCGGCGGCGATGGCGCTATTCGGTCGACTGGGGCAAGGCCCGGCGCGAGCTGGGCTACGAGCCGCGCTTGGACTTCACGCGGGGCCTGGCCGAGACGGTGGCCTGGTACCGGGAGAACCGGTCCTGGTGCGAGCCGCTGCTGCGCCGCGCGGGCTGAGCCGACGGCGCGCCCGGCGGGGCGGCCCCCGGCCACGCGGTCACCGTGGGTGAGGGCAGCGATGCGGCGGGCCGCGTCCATGGCGGCTTCTTGGCCGGCGGCCGCGAAGTGACCGCGGAGGTCGGTGCCCGCGTCAAGGAGCCGTTGCCTTCGGCGGAGGCACATCCGGTGCACCGCGCTGTGCGCACCGAGTGCGCGCAACGCCTCGCCGTTCACTTCGTCATTCCGGTGCGCACACCGGAGCTGCGATGCGCGGTGCGGTGCGCGGTGCGGTGCGCGTGCGCGGTGCGGTGCGCGGTGCGCGGTGCGCGTGCGCGGTGCGCGGTGCGCGTGCGCGGTGCGGTGCGGTGCGCGGTGCGCGTGCGCGGTGCGGTGCGCGGTGCGGTGCGGTGCGCGGTGCGCGTGCGCGGTGCGGTGCGCGGTGCGGTGCGCGTGCGCGGTGCGCGTGCGCGGTGCGCGTGCGCGGTGCGCGTGCGCGGTGCGCGTGCGCGGTGCGGTGCGGTGCCCTGCACCGCATGGTGGTGGTGCGCTGAAGTGCGATGACCGTACCGGTTTCCCCATCGCGGTACACATCGCGGAAGCGGTTCACCACCCCTGCATCAACGCGTCGGGGCTCTTGCTCTGCCGCGACCCTCGTCAAGGAGCCTCGCCGGGCCCGTCCCAGCGGCGCCGATCGCCGGGGCGGGGCGGGGCTCAAGAACGCGCAGCGGGTGGAGGACGACCCGCAGAAGCTCTTCACGGAGGCGTGCCCGCATGGGCTGAGCGCCCGGCTGTGCCAGGACGTCGACGCGCTGGACAGCTGCCTGCCGCCGCAGGCGGCCAAGCCGGCCCGGAAGGTCGCCGAGGTGCTGGAGAACCGCAGGCGGCCCCCGCGTGACCTCACTCTCCACCACCGCTTCACTATGCCGCGTTCAGCAGCCCGAAACGGGTAATGCGCAGATTGCCGGGGTTTTGTACTCCTTCACCGGTGTCCGGATTGCCGGGGTTTCCATGCGCGCGGTAATGCACGGAACGGATTGCCGGGGTTTTCCGGTGATATCAACCGCCCTTTCGACCTGGCGTGCTTGACGAGAAGTGCTGGCGGAACGGCCTACTGGGGTGCGGAATTGGATGGTGCACCAGCCTGCCGCCTCGGGCTCTTCGGGCCACGGCTCGCGATGCGATGTCACCGCCGACGACAAGGCGCTCGGCCGAGGCCGTCTCCGCGGTCTCCCCGGCCCAGAGCCTGCATCACCCCCCGGATGCAGGCAGCCCGCGGAGCCCGAGGGGTGTTCTGGAAGCCGCGCCAACGCCACGTCCCGGGGGCGCGGAGGCGGCGGCCGGCGAGCCGTCCGAGGTGTCAGTCGTTCAGTGAGTGATGTCGGCTGCCGGCGAGGTGTTCTGCCCCAGGTCTGGTGTGCAGGGTGGCCCGCACGGCTCATGGGCGACTCGGAACGGCTCCGCACCCGGACTAGGGGAGACGCTGACGAGCTTCTCCCCCGGCCGGGCCGGCGCCGTGGCTGCCGGACCTGACAAACGGACGGCGTCCACATGAAGGGACAGGACGTGCTTGAAGCGTTGGTGGCGCCTCAGTTCGAGGGTGTCCACGTGCCAGAGTCGGCCGGTCCCGGATATCGTCAGCGCGGTGCAACTTGTGCCTACTGCGGCAGAAATGAGCACGATCCACAGGAGGATTCCTCCCACAGCTGGTCCCTTCAATGGCTGAGGTTCAAGGGGATGCGCAGGGCCGGGCCCCTGGCGGCCCTCGGCATAACGCGAAGGCATATGCAGAGTTGTGCCCTCTCCTCCGATTGCAGCCATGCGCAGCAATCTGCCGGCGTCGACGCATATCGATCTATCTACTGATGATCGGTCGGTGGCCGTGGTGTCCAAAGGAGGGTTGGCAGGTGACCCGGCGGACCGCAGGCCGAGGGTCGGCACGCTTCCGTGGGGCGACGGGGGCCGTCCGCCGGGCGGGAGGCGAAGTCGACGGAGCCGGCGATGGGGGCTCAACGCCGAGGGCCAGACAGGGTGACGGCCTGCGGCAAGAACCGGCGATATGCGTACGATCCCGCCGTGCATGAAGCCGCAGCCGCGGGTGCGCGGCAGGCAGCAGGGCCGTCGCTCGGAGCATGCGCGTGGCTGCCCTGCCGGCGTCGGACGGGGCGAAGGGTCGATCGCGCTGCTTGCGTCGGCTGCGGCCCATCGCCTTCCGAGTCGCGGCGTGGCGGCGCGAGAAAGGGCGCGGCTCCTGCCCTCCTGGCTGGTTTGGAAAACCGATACGACGGCGTCAACGCTTATTCGTCGACCACCATCACCCGGATGGCACACACCCAGACCAACACCGAGAGCGTTTATGGAATATGACAACAGCAAAGCGACCCGTCTCCCTCCGCAGGACCGCGGAGGAAGGCGGACAGGGAGGCAGCTTTCACTCCGGGGCCACCCGGATCGGGAAGTGGATGTTCACTCCGCCCTCCACACGCTGGGGCAAGACGCGGAACGCAACGCTGGGGCACGAAGATCTGGAAATCGACCTTAGGTACTCTTCTACGATTTTCGAGGACTTCCTCCATACGATGAGCGTGATCCAGGTCGAGTTCGGCAAACGGTTGGGGAACGCGGCAGCGTCCGCAACCGCTGTCGACGGGTGCTCGGGTGGCAGCTCCCGTGTATGAGCCGTACGGGTACCCGGACATCCACGGTCTCCACCCCCAGCCGGAGGCCTCCGCGTTCTGGGACCAGCCCGAGCCCGTACAGCACCCCTCCACCGGGCAACCGCGCGGCGGGCCCGGCGAGGAGCATCCGGCGTGGGATCCGGTGGAGGAACTCGCCATCCTTCTCCAGGAGAGCGCTCCACCCGGGCAGCCGGAGCCCTTCACCCGAGTCGGCTTCGACGGCCTCGGTGATACGGCAAGCACCAGCGGGTGGGTCGCAGGGCTGGACCACGCCGCTGCCGAACATCCGCCCGCACCGCCCTCCGGCGGGCACCGCCGGAGCAAGTCGAAGTCGCAGGTAGCGACCCTGCTGCAAACCAGCAGTGTGTTCACCGCCGTGCTGGTCGGTGCCATCGCCGCCTTGGTGAGCATCCTCAGTGGGCTGGCCATCTGCGACGCCCTGCGCCACAGCGCCGCGCCTCACACGGCCCCCGCAGTGGTCAGCTGGTGGCCCATGCTGATCTACGGCCCATGGATGGTCGGCTCCCTGTCGATCCTCAGATCCGCTCTGCACCAGCGCCGCGCGCTCCATTCCTGGTGCGTCGTTCTGTTGTTCTCCAGCCTGGCCACGCTCCTGTGCGTAGCCCAGGCGCCCAGAACGATCGCCGCCGGGGCGGCGTCTGCTCTTCCCGCCGTCGCGGCGCTGGCCTGCTTCCAACAGCTGGTCCGCCAGATCACCCTCACGCGACCGCCTCGCCAAGCCGCTCCGCGACACCGGAACCCGACGGCATCCGCGTCCGTTCCGCTCAGGCAGACGGCCGCACCCGGACGCAGCCGGGTCGGTGTCCCTCCCGGCTACCCCGCGGCAGACAACAGAGCTGTCCACTCTCCGTCCCACGGTCACGGATTCGGGTAAGACGCATAACGGTCGTACGCGTGGGGCAGTGCCACTCGTGCCAGTCAATGTCACGGTCCCTGGCTCGGGCGATGTGTTCCGGTCACTATGAGAGGTGGTGGCGCGCGGTTGCATGGGAACGACGAGCGAGGTCACGCCGGCGGGGCGGCGGCTTTCTCCGATCACCTGCTCGGCAAGGGCCGGTGAGCTCCCGCAGGAGGGCTGGGCGCGGGTGCGTACCGTCGGTGCGGTCCGGCCGGTTGGCAGTCGTGCCATCAGCGGGAGCGGCCCGGCGTCCGAGCACGGGAGTGAGAATGCCGGCCGAGGGGCCCAGCGGAGACGGCGCTGTCGGACGACGACGGAAGAGGGTCGGACCTGCCATGGGCGGCTACCGCGAAGAGCAGAATCGGTAGCAGCCGCTGACTCCCTGGCCAACCCGGTCCTCCCCACACGTCGAAGGGGTGCTCGCCTGCACCTTTGAAACGAAGATCGAAACCTATGGTCACGGGCGGTGCGCATACTCAGCCTGACGGTCCACCCACCCTTGTCCTTTCGCGAACCGGGCCTGGGCGCGCGCCCACCGCGATGCGGTCCGGACCGCACCACCGCACCCCCGCACACCCTGCGTCCGGTCACCGCGGCACGCGCGAGCAACGTGCCGTCGGCCATGGTCATACCTTGCCGGGTACTGGGGCCGTGGGCTTCCGGCTTCCGGCTTCCGGCTTCCGGCTTCCGGCTTCCGCGGCTGAGGTGATCAGCGTCGCGGCGGCCACGGGCCTTGTACGCAAAGGGCTGGCGCACCCGGCGAATGGGCACAACTCGCCGAACCGCATTCACCACGCGCTCCCGCGCCTCACACCCACGTCCACCCACGTCTACCACGAAAGGTCAGCAACATGGTGTACGAGATGACCCACGCCGAACGTATCCGGTACAGGCAGCGCCAGGACGCCGCCTACCAAGCCGGCGACGAGGCTGTCACCAACCTCCAGGCGGCGCTCGCGCTCGCCGGGCTGACCCTTCCCTCCCTGAGCAACGACGGGCCGGTGGCCGGCCACGGCTTCGTCCGGCTCGGAGGATGCAACGCGGCCTTCGCCAACCGGCTCGCCGAAGTCATCGCCGCCGGTGCCGATGCTCTTCAGCGCCAACGGTGATGCCCGGCAGGTGGAACAGCCTCAGGAAGCGTCGTAGCGCCGCTTGGCCAGTGCGGGGAACTTCACGAGGCCGAGTCTCTCCCCGGGGTCGGGTCACGGTGCCCGCGCAGCTCCAGGAGCAGGCAGTTCATGGGCTCGGTCAGGGCCTGCTCCAGCCCTCACCGGACCACGATCGCCGGCCAGACCCGGTATGCGGGCCCGCGCCCTCATCGGACGAGCGGACCCACCCGGCCCGGTCGGCGGGACACGCCGCTACGGCGCGTTGTTCCCCATAGGCGCCTGCTGGCCGCAGTCACGCGGGGGTCCGCTGCTTCACGCCCCTGCGCACGCCCTGCCCGCCGGTGGAGATCGGGCGGACAGTTTCGCTTCCGGATCCGAGCAGCGCGGAGAGGGGGAAGCGTGTCGCCCTGCGGTGTCGTGAAGTGGTTCGACCCTGACCGGGGCATCGGTCTCATCAGCCAGGAGGGTGCCGGACCTGACGTTCAGGCGGAAGCCTCGGCCATCCAGGGCAAGGACGGCTGTCTGCGCCAGGGCGAGGAGGTCTTCTTCAACGTCACCCTGGACAGCGCGGGACTGCGGGCCGACAACATCCACCGTTCGGTTTGCAGCGAGACCCGGCGCCTGAACCCGTCGGACACGGTGACGCTGCACTGGGGGGTCTTCTGTCCCTGGTCAGCGGTGTCACGCGTCCCAGAGGCTCTCCCACGCGAGCGCGGTCTGAGCACCTGCCCGGGCCCGTGCCGTGAGCTGCCGGCACAGGACGTCCAGGGCGGCCTGGCCGTGGCGACCTCGGCCTCGACCACGGCCCAGCCGGGCAGTCCGCCCCATCCACGCACCGGGCGGTAACAGCAGTACCAGCGGGTGGAATTGTCACGTTTCCCGCCTGCCGGTGGATGCGGTGACGATGCGCGTCCGCACCGCGACAGCAGCGGGGTCCATGGTTGCAGCAACTGGCATGAGAGATCATCTCACTTGGGTTACGGGTAGTTGTCCGGGTGTTGATGGTGCAGCGGTTGGTGCCGGACGGTTTGTGGGAGTTGTTTCAGCGGGTGGTGCCGGAGGCGCCGACGCGTCCGCAAGGTGGTGGTCGGCGTCGGTATGAGAACCGTGAGGTGCTGACGGCGATCATCTTCGTGGCGACGACGGGGTGCACATGGCCGCAGGTCCCGCCTCGCCCACGGCAGCGCGTGGTTGACGGCGGGAGTTGACGCACTGGGCCCGCCGTGACGGCCGGTGGCGCACCCGGCCCTCCACTCGCGTAGCCGGCCCATGGGGAGCATGTATGCCGGACCCTGCCTCGGCCGGAGTGCTCGAACTCAGTGATCACCAGCTCCCCTGCGGGCCGAATCCGCGTGATGAGGAGGAGTCCCGCGAGCGCGCCTGCGGTGCTCCAGGGCCGTTCCTCTCCACGGCAGGCACTCGCCCGAGCCGTTCCCGCGTGCGTCCACCGCCGCGCGAGCGCCGCCCCCGGGGTGCTGGAGTGAGCCGATACCTGGACGCCGGACGCGACTACAGCAACTGGCAGCTCCCACTCGGCCGCCGCTTTCGCGCACTCAAACTCTGGTCCGTCCTGCGCTGCTACGGCGCCGAAGGGCTGGCCGCCCACGTCGAGGACGGCATCCACCTCGCCCAGCAACTCGCATGCCGCATCGCCAAGGACCCGCGCTTCGAGATCGCCGCCCCGCCCCAGCTCGGACTCCTCTGCTTCCGCCTCACCGCCGGCGAACAAGCCACCCACCACCTCCTCGACCGCATCAACACGACCGGCCGCGCCCTGCTCAGCTCCACCCGTGTCCACGGCCGCACCGCACTACGCGTAGCCCCTGGCGGCCACCACACCCGACCCGATGACCTGGAAGAACTCTGGTCCCTGATCGACGACTCGGCCGGACACCCATAAGGGAGGCCGGCCACCGCTGCCCGTGTGAGCGGGCGCTGAGCACGGCGGAGGAGCAGCTGCTCGGGCGACGGCTGGTGCGTGGTCGCGTCGTACAGGGGGCCTCAGCCCGCGGCCGCCGCCGGGCCTGCCCGAAACCGGGGCACATCTGCCGCGGTCACCTCCAGGCGTAGCCGTCTGGAGCGCAGTGGGCGGTGGAAGACACCGCCGCGGTCGATGGAGGTGTCGGCGCTGATGAGAAGTCGCCGGCCGACCCCGGGCACTCGGCATCGGGATGGCTCTCCCCCACACGAGGAGACCAGCGGGTCCTGGCGCCGAACCACGATCGAGCGGAAGCAGCACGCCGGGCGAGCGGGTGACCGAAGCCATCGGGTACCGGGCCCTCCAAGTCGGCGCGGGCCCCGGTCCAGTGGCCCGAGGCACAGGCTTTGGCCGCATACCCTTGCCGACGCTAAGGTGTGGCGCCGTACTCGGCGGATCACTCCCGTGAGGGAGGTGGGAATGGGGCTCATGGACGCGGACCACGCGGGGCTGGTTGTCGCGGCGCAGGCCGGTGACGATCGAGCGCGCGAGGAGCTGATCGCCGCGTACCTGCCGTTGCTCTACAACATCGTGGGGCGAGCGCTGAGAGGGCATGCCGACGTCGACGACGTCGTCCAGGAAACCCTGCTGCGCGTGGTGCGCGACCTGCCTGCCCTGCGTGCCCCGGAGAGCTTCCGGTCCTGGCTGGTGTCGATCACGCTCCGCCAGATCAATACCCACTGGCAACGGCAACGCGCCTTCGCCGACCGGACCACGGTCATCGACGAGGCACGCCGGATACCGGACGCCGGCGCCGAACTGGAGGACGTGACGATCCTGCGTCTGCATATGTCGGACGAGCGCCGTCAGGTTGTCGAAGCCGGCCGGTGGCTCGACCCGGAACATCGGGTGCTGCTGTCGCTGTGGTGGCAGGAATGCGCCGGCTCGCTGAGCCGTGACGACATCGCCGCCGCGACGGGGCTCACTGTCGCCCACGTCGGAGTACGCCTGCAACGCATGCGCGAGCAGCTGGAACTGAGCCGGACGATCGTCGCCGCGCTGGAGGCCGACCCGCGCTGTCCGCGGTTGGACGAGACCGTCGTCGGCTGGGACGGGGTCCGTGCATCGGTGTGGCGCAAGCGCATCGCGCGGCACACCCGCGGCTGCCCGGTCTGCATGGCGACGACGACAGAACGGGTTCCCGCCGAACGTCTGCTCCTCAGCCTCGCGCCGCTGACCGTCCCGGCCGGACTCATCGCCGCGCTGGCCGCCAAGGGCCTGCTGTCGGGTACGGCCACGAGCGCCGCCGGGCTGGCCACGGCACACGTCGCCGTCGGCACGGCGACGGGGGCGGGCAGTCTGCACAGCTCGCTGATCGACAAACTCTACGCGGTGACCGCTCAACCGCTGGTGGGCCTCACCACCGGCGCGGTGCTCATCGCCGGCACCGCCATCTACGCGACCTGGCCCGAACCGGCGCACCGGGTGCCCGGCGTCACCGCCGCTCCCACGGCCGGCCATCCCACGCCGATCCCGTCGCGCACCACCACGCCGGCCACGCCGTCCCCGGTGGGTCCGTCCGCCGTCGCAGGCACTGTTCCGCTGGGCGCCCAGTCGCTGGAGTCCGTGGACGATCCCGCCCTGTACCTCACGTATGCCGGCGACTTCGCGACGCTCGGCCGAGTCTCCGCGTCCAGCAGCGCGCAGACACGGCAGCGGGTCACCTTCACGGTCACCGGGGGGCTGGCCGACACACGGTGCGTCACCTTCCGCGCCGCCGACGGCCGCTATCTGCGCCATCGTGACCTGCGGCTGCGGCTGAGCACCAACGACGGCAGCCGACTGTTCCGTGAGGACGCCACCTTCTGTCCGCGCCCCGGGGCGGCCGCCGGGTCGGTGACCCTGCACGCGCACAACTATCCCGGATCGGTCCTCCGCCACCGCGACGGCGGCATCTGGCTCGATGGCTCCGACGGCACTCGGGCCTTCGCCGGCCAGGCTTCCTTCATCGTGCGCAGGGCCTGGGCTTGAGAACCGCTCCTTGAGCGTTCTGGACCGAGCCGCGCAGTGACAGCTGGTGATCCCGCACCACGATCCCGCACCACGCCGTCCTCAACCCGGCAGTGAGCCGAGTGCTGCGCGGAATCCGGCTTCGATCCGCATTCGTCGACGGCTGCCTCGCCGTGACCGGCCTGAAGGCTGATCACCGCAGCCGCCACCGGTTCCGGTCCACAAACCTCCGCTGATGTGCAGGACGGCGCGCCCTTTCCCCGGGGACGACCGGACGGCGGGGCCTGGCGTAACGCTTTTCGCCTGCGAGATGCATCACCGGGCAATCGTCCGGACGGCGCGGCTTTTCCGTTACGAGACCGCGAGTTCGAAGGCCTCCACTTCATGGGGTGCCCTTCCCGCCGCTCGCCATGACGTGCCGGCGTGGCAGGTTCCCCGACTTTCCCCGTTGACGTATCCCCTGAAGAAAGCCCCTCCAATGACGCGACACACCCACGAACCCCGGGCGACCGGTACGCAGGAACGGCCCCACGTCCTGCACCGCACGCGGCCCGCGACGCTTCAGGCCGTACCGGCCGATGCGCGCACGATCACGGCACCCAGGGTGACCCGCGACCTCCGAGGAGAATCATGAAGGGCCTGCACCGGCTCAGCCGGCGTCGCCGGACACTGACGATAGGACTGTCGGCCGCGGCGGTGGTGGCCGGTGTGGTGACGCTCCTCCCCAGCTCCGCCGGAGCCGCGTCCCTGGGTACGCAGGCGGCCCCCTCGGGCAGGTACTTCGGCACGGCTGTGGCCGCCGGCCGGCTCGGCGACTCGACGTACGCCGCGATCTCGGACCGGGAGTTCAACATGATCACCCCGGAGAACGAGATGAAGTGGGACGCCATCGAACCGTCCCGCGGCAACTTCAACTTCGGCCCCGCCGACCAGATCGTCAGCCATGCCATGGCGCACGGCCAGCGGATGCGCGGCCACACCACGGTCTGGCACTCGCAGCTCCCGTCCTGGGTCAGCTCCATCCGCGACGCGAACACGCTGCGCAGCGTGATGAACAACCACATCACCACCGAGATGACCCACTACAAGGGCAAGATCTACGCCTGGGACGTGGTCAACGAGGCGTTCGCCGACGGCGGCAGCGGCCAGCACCGCAGCTCGGTGTTCCAGAACGTGCTGGGCAACGGCTTCATCGAGGAAGCGTTCCGCACCGCCCGGACCGCCGACTCCTCGGCCAAGCTCTGCTACAACGACTACAACATCGAGAACTGGTCGGACGCCAAGACCCAGGGCGTCTACAGCATGGTCAAGGACTTCAAGTCCCGCGGCGTGCCGATCGACTGCGTCGGGTTCCAGAGCCACTTCGGCACCGGCGGCCCGCCGTCCAGCTTCCAGACCACCTTGTCCAAATTCGCCGCCCTGGGCGTCGACGTCCAGATCACCGAGCTGGACATCGCCCAGGCGTCGTCCACCAACTACGCCAACGCGGTTGGCGCCTGCCTGTCCGTGGCCCGGTGCACCGGCATCACGGTATGGGGCATCCGTGACAGCGACTCCTGGCGCAGCGGCGAAAGCCCCCTGCTGTTCGACAAGAACGGCAACCCCAAGGCCGCCTACACCGCCGTCATGAACGCCCTCAAGGCCGCTCCCGGCACCAGCCCGGGCGGGACGACCGGCGGTACGGGTACCGGCACCGGGGAGATCAAGGGCGCCACCTCCGGTCGTTGTATCGACATCAACGGCTTCACCACCGCCAACGGCACCCAGGCGCAGCTGTGGGACTGCAACGGACAGACCAACCAGCGCTGGACCTACACCTCCGGCAAGCAGCTGATGGTCTACGGCAACAAGTGCCTGGACGCCAAGGGCACCAGCAACGGCACCGCGGTGGCCATCTGGGACTGCAACGGCGGCGCCGGCCAGCAGTGGAACATCAACACCAACGGCACGATCGCCGGCGTCCAGTCCGGGCTGTGCCTCGACGCCGTCGGCGCGGCCACCGCCAACGGCACCAGGATCCAGCTGTACTCCTGCTGGACCGGCGGCAACCAGAAGTGGACCGGCCTGTCCGGGACGTCGACCCCGACGACGCCCGCGCCGACGGGCGGCACGTGTGCTCTTCCGTCGACGTACCGGTGGACGTCGACGGGTGCGCTGGCGCAGCCGGCGAACGGGTGGGCCTCGCTGAAGGACTTCACCAACGTGACGTACAACGGCAAGCACCTGGTCTACGCGTCGAACGTGTCGGGATCGTCGTACGGCTCGATGAGGTTCAGTCCCTTCACGAACTGGTCGGACATGGCGTCGGCCGGCCAGACCGGGATGAGCCAGGCCGCGGTGGCGCCCACGCTGTTCTACTTCGCGCCCAAGAACATCTGGGTGCTGGCGTACCAGTGGGGTTCGTGGCCCTTCATCTACCGCACGTCGAGCGACCCCACCAACCCCAACGGCTGGTCCGCGCCGCAGCCGCTGTTCACCGGCAGCATCCCGGGCGGCGCCCCGATCGACCAGACCCTGATCGCCGACGACCAGAACATGTACCTGTTCTTCGCCGGTGACAACGGCAAGATCTACCGGGCGAGCATGCCGATCGGGAACTTCCCGGGCAACTTCGGTTCGGCGTACACAACGGTCATGAGCGACACGGTGAAAAACCTGTTCGAGGCGCCGCAGGTGTACAAGGTTCAGGGCCAGAACCAGTACCTCATGCTCGTTGAGGCTCGGGGTGCGAACGAGCAGCGCTACTTCCGCTCGTTCACGGCCTCCAGCCTGAGCGGTTCGTGGACCCCGCAGGCCGCCAGCGAAAGCAACCCCTTCGCGGGCAAGGCCAACAGCGGTGCCACCTGGACCAACGACATCAGCCACGGTGACCTGGTCCGCAACAACCCCGACCAGACCATGCCCATCGACCCCTGCAACCTGCAGTTCCTCTACCAGGGCAAGTCCCCCACCGCGAGCGGCCCCTACGACAAACTGCCGTACCGGCCGGGTGTCCTCACCCTGCGGCGCTGACCTGCCCGATCCACGGTGAACGCGATTCCGGGCGGCCTGCCGGCACGGAGACGAGCGGTCTACGGCGCGGGCAACTCCACCTGCTGACCGATACTCACCGCCTTGAGGAACCCCAGCCGTGCGCCGGCTGGGGTTCCTCCCTTTTGTGGACTCTCATCGCGGATACGGGCCGAAGGACTGCGAGGCCACCGCGGCCACCGGGCCCTGGCGATCCGGTCCAACTGCGGCTCGTCCAGCCCGGCCAGGGCGCGGCGTGTGGTGGAGTCCGGGGCCGCAGTGCCGAGCAGGGCGGGTGGTGGACCTGCGCCTGCTCGGCCTCGGACAGGTTCTTCGCGCCGAGCACGATCGCGCCCGCCGGGCCCAGCAGCACATGCGCGCGGTGGCGCCGGGGCGCGCTCCCACCGCCCGGCCACAGCCGGCCCGGCGCGGCGGCCGGCCCCACACGGTCCGCGACCTGATGCAGCAGCACCACCCCGGCGTGCCCGACCAGCCCTCTCCCGATCGGGGGGCGCGGTGTGCGCTTCAGGGAAGCGGCGTTCTGCGGCGTCACCCCAGCACCGGAAGCCCACCGGAGCCGGAAGCCCACCGGAGCCCGAAGGTGGAAAGTGCTGAAGGCGCTCGGGGTCTTCCAGCGCGCCACCGGCGAGCAGCTGTGACGGATGCCGCGCCCTGGCAACCGGTACGACCGCGGTGACCGCCATCCAACTGCGCGGGTTCATCGAGCGCCTGGTCACCGCCGGGTACTGGCACGCAGACGGCCCCGACATCCTCACCGTCAGCGGGGGAGGAGAAAGAGCTCGCGCCCGCGCGACATCCTGACGTCTCACGTAGTCATGAGGGGTATGCACGGGGATCACGGAGCAAGCGAACAGGCGGGGACCGAGTGAAATCAGCACAGGAGGATGCGTACCTGGAGTTCGTGGCCGCGAGGGCGAAGGCGCTCTACCGCTCGGCGTACGCACTCGCGGCGGGCGACACGCATCTTGCCGAGGACCTGGTCCAGGAGACCCTCAGCCGGGTGTACGTGCACTGGCGCCGGGTGGCCGGTGCGGACAGCCCGGCGGCCTACGCCCAGACAGTCCTGGTCCGCACCTTCCTCACCCTGCGGCGTCGGCGCAGCACCGGCGAGCGCCCCATCGGGAACATGCCCGACAGCGCGGCGTCCGGCCCCGATGCCGCACTGCGGCTCACCCTGCTGGACGCGCTCGGCCAACTGCCGCCCCGCGACCGGGCGGTGCTGCTGCTCCGTTACTGGGAGGGCCACAGCATCGAGGAGACCGCCCAGATGCTCAGGCTGAGCAGCAGCGCGGTCCGCTCGCAGGGCACCCGGGCACTCGGCAGGCTGCGTGCGCTGCTCGGCGACAGCCTGTCCGATCTGGTTCCGCAGTGAGCACCGGCGCACGCAGGTCCATGCCGACGCAACGCCCCCATCAGCGAAAGAGAAGTGATGCCACCATGCCGTTCGAAGCAGACCTCGCACATGCCCTGGACCGTACGACGGACTCCGTCGAACCCGACCTCACCGCGCTGTTGAGCGGAGCCGTCCAGCGCGGGCGGAGCCGCCGGCGTCGGCGCGGCGCCGGTGTCCTGGCCGGGGTCGGCGCCTGCGCGGTGATCGCGGCAGGCGCCCTGGTGATGCCCGGCGTGCTCGCCGGGACCCACTCCGCCGGGTCCGACATGGAGCCGGTGGCGCTGGCGATGCCCCGTTCCGCGGTCACCGGTGACCAGATGGTCCAGGCCCTGAAGAGGACGCTCCCCGGGGGCCGCTTCAGCCAGGTGACCGGACAGAGCAACAACCCCTCGGACCCGTCCAACGGGAAGGTCGCCAACGGTGAACTGGTCGTCGACGACGGCCATGGCGCCGCCTTCGTCGGCGTCTCGGCCGTGCGGCTCAAGCTGCCGCTCGGGGACGGCGACGGGCTGAGCTGCGAACAGACGCCCGCGCGTGCCGCAGGCGACACCTGCACGCTGAGCGAGCTGCCGAGCAGTGCCGCGGTTCCCGGCGGGGCCGTGGTGATGTCGGAGCGGAACGCGGCCGAACACCCGGCCCGTACCGACGCCGCCCGCCGCTGGACGGTGACGGTGACCCTGAAGTCGACCGGCGCGCAGCTTCAGATGGTGCAGTGGAACAGCACCGGCGGCGGCAGCGGCGCCGGCACACCGAAGCCGACCCGTGCCGCTCCCCCGCTCTCCGAGCAGCAGGCGGTGGCCGCACTCACCGGTGCCGCCTGGGCGCCGGTCCTCGGCGCCGTCGGCTGAGCCGTCGCGACGCCGAAGGAGGTTGTGCCTGCCGTCGGCCCCTGGTCCCAGTACCAGGGGCCGGCGGCGGGGACACCCCACGAGACCGGCTTGTGGAGATCCGCGGCAACCTGACGGACCGGATCTCCGAAGCACAACGAGAAGGGTGGCGCCCACGACTTCACGCCTCTCCCGTGCCGGGCGTCACGCGCCCAACGCCCCCGACCCGCCTGCCTGAACCGCGAACAAAATCCCATTGCCGAAGCAGGGCACCTGACTTGAGACTGGGGTCATGCTCGGCTTCGTCAGGACCGACAACCCTGCACTCGTCTCCTGCCTGGGCGATCCTCACCGGACCGTCGCGGCATACCGCGAACTGTTGCGACGCGGCGGGAGTGCACTGAGCGCCATCCGCGCCGGCCTCCGCGACGAGCACCCGGCCGTCCGCGAGGGCTGCTGCCGCCTGCTCGATCACCTGGTCGACACCGAGTCGATGGACGAGCTCGTCGCCATGGCCGACGACCCGGACGCCCGCGTCAGGATCGCCGCTTTCCACGCGCTGGCTTGTGACCGGTGCAAGGGCGACACCTGTGCTCCGGGCGCTGACCGCGTCCTCGAACCCGCGCTGCGCCATCTGGCCTCGGACCCCGACCCCCACGTCCGGGCCAGGGCCGCCGAACTCGTCGGCAGGTTCGTCCACACCCATACGTGTGCCGGCGCCGCTCTGAAGGCGTCCCACACCGACGACCCGAGCCCCGCAGTGCGGAAGAAGGCGGGCTGGTTCAGGCCCGGCGGAAGTATCCACGAGCGGACGCTTCCCCGCGGCATCAAGTGACCACCGCACAAGCCGAACAGACACTGACCCCCTTCGTCGCGACGCGGTAAGCGGGCCGCTGTCCACGGTTGATCAGTCGTGCGAGGCCGCCAGCAGGATCTTCAGCAGGTCGTCGGGGGCGTCCCGCATCACGTTGTGGCCGGAGGCCAGGGCGTGTGTGCGCCAGGCCGGGTCGTCGCGCAGCCGCTGGTAGAGCGGGGTGAAGGGGGACTGCCCGTCCCAGCCGGTGGCGTACACGTAGTCCCTGCTCCGGTAGCGGTCGAGGCCGCTCCGAAGGCGGACCGACTGGAGCAGGGAGGCCAGCGGGTGGGGGGTGGCCCGGGGGTCGAAGAACGGGAGCGGTGCGCTGGAGTAGCCGGTCTCGCCCGAGCCGTCGAGGTACCAGGCGCGCTCCTGCTCGGTGACCAGGGACCAGCAGGAGTCCCCGTCCTGGGGGACCATGGCGTCCACGTAGACCAGGCCGGCCACCCGCTCGGGCACGCGGTCGGCGGCGCCGGTGATCACCATGCCGCCGTAGCTGTGTCCGACCAGTACGGCGTCGGTGATCTCCTGGTCCGTCAGGACGTTGACCACGTCGTCTATGTGGGTGTCGAGGTTGACCGTGGCGGTGAGGAGGTGTTTGCGGTCGCCGACTCCGGTGAGGGTCAGCGGGTAGGCGTGGTGGCCGTGTTCACGCAGTTGCCGGGCCAGCGGTTCGAAGGTCCAGGCGCCGTGCCAGGCGCCGGGGATGAGGACGAAGGTGGTCATGCTGGGTCTCCTGGGGATCGCGAACGGCAACGGTCGGGCGGTCGGGCGGGCGGCGGGGGCGGTCAGTCGGCGACCGACAGGACGATCTTGCCGGTGGTGCGCCGGCTGTCGCCGAGCTCGTGGGCCTTGGCCGCCTGCTCCAGCGGGAGCACCGAGTCGATCCGGGGGCGCAGCAGGCCGGCTTCGGCCAGGGCGGCGATCTCCCGCATTCCCGTCCGGTCGGCTTCCACGATCATGAAGGCGGCGCGCAGTCCGAGCGGACGCGCCTGTTCGGCCAGGTAGGCCTCGGCGGGGGAGGCCAGGGAGACCAGGACGCCGCCGGGGCGCAGGGTGCGCAGCGAACGCGGCCCGTACTCGCCGCCGACCGCGTCGAGCACGACATCGACCGGTCCGAGGGCCGTCTCGAAGTCGGCCTCGGTGTAGTCGAGGAGCTCGTCCGCGCCGAGGCCGCGCAGGAAGTCGTGCTTGGCCGAGCGGGCGGTGCCGATCACATGGGCGCCGCGGGCCTTGGCGATCTGCACGGCGAGATGGCCGACGCCGCCCGCCGCCGCGTGGATGAGCACCCGCTGCCCGGGGCGTACGCCGGCGACCTCCACCAGGGCCTGCCACGCGGTGAGCGCGGCCAGCGGCAGCGCGGCGGCCTGGACGTGGGTCAGCGCGGCGGGCTTGCGGACCAGGTGCCGGGCCGGGGAGGTCACGTACTCCGCGTACGTGCCCGCCGGGAGCGGGTGGCGGGGCAGCCCGAACACCTCGTCGCCCGGGGCGAATACGGTCACTCCGGCGCCGACCGCCTCGACCACGCCGGAGAGGTCCCAGCCGAGCCGGACCACGGCGCCGGCGAGCCCGCCGGAGGCGCGGTGCCAGGAGTCGGTCGGGTTGACCCCTGCCGCGTGGACCCGCACCAGCACCTCGGCAGGTCCGGGCTCCGGGCGGTCCACCTCGATGACCTTCAGTACGTCGGGGCCGCCGAAACCGTCCTGGCCGATCGCGCGCATCGTCATCTCCTCGTTCCCCCGGGCCGCTGTGGCCCGTTGAGATCAAGGTTTCCGCATTCCACCTGCACGATCGAGTGGCAAGATTGACAGCTTCTGAAAGAATCTTGCCATGCATCGCGTCGTCGTTCTGGCCCTCGAAGGCGTCTATCCCTTCGAGTTGAGCATCCCGGTGAGGATCTTCGGTACCGCCGCCGGGCCCGACGGCGAGCCGTTGTACGAGGTCGTCACGTGCAGCCTGGACGGCGGCCCGGTCACCACCAGCGCCGACTTCGCCGTCACCGTGGCCCGCGGGAGCGAGGCGCTCCGCGCGGCGGACACCCTGGTCATCCCGCCCTTCACCTGCGGCCCCGAGGCGACGCGGGACTGGCTGCCCGACGAGCTGGCCCAGGCCCTCGCCCTCCTGCCGGCCGCTTCCCGCATCGTGTCGATCTGCACGGCCTCGTACGTTCTCGCCGCGGCCGGTCTGCTCGACGGCCGTCCCGCCACCACGCACTGGAACGAAGCCGACCACTTCCAGCGGACCTTCCCGCAGGTCCAGGTCGACGCGAACGTGCTGTTCGTCGACGGCGGCCAGGTGCTCACCGCGGCGGGGGTCGCCGCCGGGATCGACCTCTGCCTGCACCTGGTACGCCGTGACCACGGCAGCGAGATCGCCAACCGGGTGGCGCGGCTGTGTGTCGTACCCCCCTGGCGGGAGGGCGGCCAGGCCCAGTACATCGAGCGCCCGATGCCGCAGCCCGCCACCGCCACCACGGCCGCGACCCGTACCTGGGCGCTTGAGCAGCTCCACCAGCCGCTCTCCCTGGCCGACTTGGCGGAACACGCCCAGATGAGCGTACGGACGTTCTGCCGGCGTTTCCGTGACGAGGTGGGTATGCCGCCCGGCCGGTGGCTCGTCCAGCAGCGGGTCGAACACGCGCGGCGCCTGTTGGAGACCACCGACCTGCCGATCGACCAGGTCGCCGCCCACGCGGGTTTCGGCACCGCCGTCTCCCTCCGCCAGCACCTGTCCACCGCGATCGGCGTCTCGCCCACGGCCTACCGGCAGGCCTTCCGCACCGGCTGAAGTTAGTCGCGGACCTGGGCGTTCACTGGGGAATGCGCGTCACCGGTGTCCGCGCCCAGGCCCGCGAGCAGGCGCAGCCCGTCCTCGGCGGGGCTGCCGGGGGCCGCGGACATCACCACCAGCTCCATGCCCGATTCCTCCGGCAGCGCGAAGTTCTCCTGGTGCAGTTCAAGGAGGCCGACCAGCGGGTGCCGGTACGCCTTGCGCCCATGGGTGCGGGCGCGCACGTCCGCGCGGGCCCAGAGGCGGCGGAAGCGCTCGCTGCCCATCGCCAGCTCGCCGATGAGCGAGGCAAGGCGCGGGTCCTCGGGGTATTTCCCGGCGGCCAGGCGCAGATGCCCGACCACGTCGAGGGTGCAGTTCTCCCAGTCCGCGTACAGACCGTGCTCGGCCTCCTCAAGGAAGAGGTGCCGGGCGATGTTCAGGCCCGGCATCGGCCGGCCGTAGAGGAGCCCGGCGAGGCGGTTCCCGGCGAGCACGTCCAGACGGTGGTCCATGATCAGCGCGGGTGCGCCGGCGACCAGGCCGAGGACGCGCAGCAGCTCCGGCCGGACCCGCCCGCCCGGCGCCTTCGCGGGGCGGCGGCGCTGCCGGGCGAGCCGGTGGAGGTGCCCGCGTTCGGTCTCGTCGAGGCCGAGGACGCGGGCGAGCGCGTCGAGGACCTGCTCGGAGGGCTGGGTCGCGCGGCCCTGCTCCAGGCGTACGTAGTAGTCGACGCTGACTCCGGACAGGTGCGCGACCTCTTCGCGGCGCAGCCCTTCGACCCGGCGGCGGCCGCCGGTGGGTATGCCGACGGCCGCCGGGTCGACCCGGGAACGCCGGGTCCGCAGGAAACCAGCAAGATCGTCCATGCCCCCAGTATGGCCTCGGCAATGCCCGTGAAGGGTGGCCCTGTCGTTACCAGGAAGTCCCGTCCGATGGAAGGGGCGCCCCTGAACGCCGGGCGCCGCAGCGCCCAGGATCGAAAGCAATCGAAGGCAATCGAAGGCATCCGATCCCAAGGAGTTCCCGTGAAGACGCTGATCGTCTACGCCCACCCGGAGCCGAAGTCGCTCAACAGCTCGCTGAAGGACCTCGCGGTGTCCACATTGGAGAGTGCCGGGCACGAGGTGCGGGTGAGCGATCTGTACGCGATGAACTGGAAGGCGGTCGTGGACGCCGCGGACTACGGCCCCCACGCCTCAAGTCCGCTGAAGGTCGCCCGGGACTCGGGCCGGGCGTTCGACGCCGGGGCGCTCACCCCGGACGTCCGCGCCGAGCAGGAGAAGCTCCTGTGGGCCGACACGATCATCTTCCAGTTCCCGCTGTGGTGGTACACGATGCCCGCGATCCTCAAGGGCTGGGTCGACCGGGTGTTCACCTACCACTTCGCGTACGGCGTCGGCGAGCACAGCGACACCAAGTACGGCGAGCGCTTCGGCGAAGGCACCCTCGCGGGCAGGAAGGCCCTGCTGTCGGTGACCGCCGGCGGCCCGGAGTCGCATTACACCGCTCGCGGGATCAACGGCCCCATCGACGATCTGCTGTTCCCGATCCACCACGGCATCCTCTACTACCCGGGCATCGAGGTGCTGCCGCCGTTCGTGCAGTACAGCACCGACCGGATGACCGACGAGGACTACCCGGACGTCGCCAAGGCCTGGGAACAGCGCCTGCTCACCCTGGAGTCGACCGAGCCGATCGCGTTCCGGCGGCAGAACTTCGGCGACTACGAGATCCCCTCGCTGCACCTGAAGGAGGGACTGGAGCCCGCGGGCCGCACCGGTTTCGGGCTGCACGTACGCGGCTGACCGCCGGACGGCGAAGTTCATCGGCGATGCCATGGCCGACGCCCCCGACGAGGCGCCGCCCGGCGTCGCCCGACTCGGCCGATCGCTCCTCTGTGCCGTCGTCCTCGTCGAGGCGGACGGCCGCCGGGTCGCGCTGGGGCCGCCCGCAGGCCCTCGCGCGGCGGACGGGCGGGCGGCATAGCCGTAGCGGCCCGGGGAGTTGAGGCCGGCGTCCGCCGGCTCCGCATCGACAACAGCTGGTTCACCGGCGAACCCACCGCGATCTTCGGCTGACACCCCGTCGTCGGCTGCCCCTGCGCCCTGCCCGCGTCGCTGTTCGAGGGCGATTACCTCGTTCTCGAACTCGCGGAAATCTATGTTGGCCGGAGTAGACATTCGTCGGTGGTGTGGTTATGGTTTCTCTCGTAGCCAGAGAGACAAGCAGGGCCCGGCAGAGACGAACTGCCGGGGAGCAGTACCCGCAGGTGCAGTTGCAGGACGGTGCGGTGGTGGAGTTGCGAAGCCAGGGTTGTTGCAGGACGGCGACGCGGCTGACGACCGGACCGGGTGGCCCGCAGTGATCAGGGGCCGCCGTGAGCAGTACGGCAGTTGACGCAGTTGCAGTACCGGTTGGTGCAGTACGCAGCACCCAGCAGTGAAGTCAGTGAGCGGTACCTCGGTGAAGGCGTCGGCTGCGGGCGCGCGCACCGGGAGGTTCGGCAGTGGGGTTCCAAGCCAGAGCAGACGCACGAGAGGCGACGGGGCTGGCTGCCGACGGGGTGGCGCTTGGTGAGGCCACCAGTAGTTCGCCATATCAGCAGTATCAGCAGTACGCGGTATCAGCAGTGCAAGCAGTACGCAGTTCGCAGTACCCCGTTTGGTAAGTGATTGGTTCAGAGGGAAGAACGGAGGAGCCGAGCGCCATCAGGATCGCCCGGGCGGAAGCCTTGAGCCCGGGTACCGCAGGACATCGATAGTGAGGTGGTCTCCGGTCAAGCAACCGCGATCCCCGCACCCCCGGCAGCGTGAAGGCCGGGTCTGCGGACACAGAAGGCCGGTGCGGCACTAGGGCCGGCAGATGGTGTAGCAGTTCCTTCGGGGCCCTGGTGCCATACGGCACCAGGGCCCCTCAATGCGTTCCACAGAGACAAGAGGGACAAGAGGGACAAGAGGGACCCCAAAGACCCCAGAGACCCAGCGAGGTGCAGATGACAGCAGACGACTCCTACGGCCGTCTCGACGACGACTACCCCGCCTACACCATGGGCCGGGCCGCCGAAATACTCGGCACCACCCAGGGCTGAAGACCGTTCTCCCCGACCCCGCCGGCGCGTCGACGACGGGTGCGCCGGCCCGGATGCCGGGCTGCAGCGCGCCGAGCCCGGGGCGGGTGTTGACGGTGACCGACAACTGGGCACACTCGACGAGGCACGGCGTGGGCGCGAGGCCGATGCGCAGAGCAGCCTGTCGCCCGTCCTGTGGCTGGGCCTGACCATGGGCGGGGCGCTGACGATCGCCTTCATGTTCACGTTCGGAATCCGGCACAACCTCACTCATATCGTGATGGTCATGGGCCTGGCCGGGCTCATCACGTTCCTCGTCCTGCTCATCCGCGAACTCGACGTACCGTTCGGCGACGTCCTCGGCACCGACGCCACGGCCTTCACCCGGTACTTCCGCACGTGAATCGAAGATTCTCAGTGAACATGCGGAGCGGTCCGGCATCGCGCCCCCCGTCCGACAGCCGGCCGGACGGGGGGCAGGCGCGATCTGGCCGACAACGGTGATGCGACTTCTCCTTGCGGAGTTCCGGTAAGGAACTCCGCGAGCCGCGCGTACTGCTCATCATCGATCTCGATGCGGCGCGGATCAGGCCGGGGCGGGGCCTTCAGGAGGAAGCGGGGGAGGTGACAGAGGCAGGCCGTGTCCACACCTCCAGTTCGCTCAGCGCCGCCGTGAAGTTGCCCAGCATCGGGCGTACGTGGTCCTTGTCGAGGGCGATGAGGCCGTCGGTGTGGGCGCCGCCGGGGACCTTGGTGTAGCGGTGGAGGGCGGCGCGGCCCGCGTCGGTGACCATGCGGTGGTAGACGTCGCCGAAGTCGGCCGGTGGGTGCCGTGGTGAGGGGGGTGGGTGTGCGAGGTGCTGTGGAGAGCGGGGCAGTGGTGGCGGAGGGTTTGGATGTACGAGGTGTTGTCGGGGACGGCCCCGTGATGCGGCAGGCTCCGGATGTACGGGGTGGGGTGGCGGGGGCCGTGGTGCCGCAGGCTCCGCACGTACGGGATGCCGGGGCGGCCGGGCCCATAGCGCAACAGGCCCCCGGCGTACGGGATGCCGGGGCGGCCGGGCCCGGGGCGCCGGAAGTACTGGACGTACGGAATGCCGGGGCGACCGGGCCCATAGCGCAACAGGCCCCCGACGTACGGGATACCGGGGCGGCCGGGCCCGGGGCGCCGGAAGTACTGGACGTACGGAATGCCGGGGCGACCGGGCCCATAGCGCAACAGGCCCCCGACGTACGCGTTCTCGTCGTCGACGACCAGGACCTCGTCCGCGAGGGCATCGCCGCGCTGCTCGGCATCCAGCCCGGCATCGTGGTGGTGGGCAGCGCGCGGGACGGGGCCGAGGCCGTGGAGCTGGCCCAGCGGTGCGAACCCGACGTGGTGCTGATGGACATCCGGTTGCCCGGCATGGACGGGGTCGCCGCCACGGCGCTGATCCGCCGCCAACTGCCCCGCTGCCGGATCGTGATGCTGACGACGTTCGACGACGAAGGGTACGTAGGACGGGCGCTGAAGGCGGGGGCGGTCGGCTATCTGCTCAAGAACCTGCCTGCGGCGGAACTCGCCCAGGCCGTCCGCCTGGCGCACGCGGGTGTCGCCCAGTTCGACCAGATCGTCCTCGCCGCGCTGGCGGCCGGCAGCCCCGCGCCCGACCTGCTGACGCCCCGGGAGACGGAAGTGCTCCGGCTCATCTCCGCGGGCGCCACGAACAAGGAGATCGCCGCGCGGCTCTATCTGAGCGAGGGCACCGTCAAGAACCACATCTCCCGCGTGCTGAGCCGGCTGGGGCTGCGGGACCGGACTCAGGCCGCGCTGTATGCGCGGGAGAACGGGCTGGTCTGAGGAGGGGGCGGCGGAGGCGCGGCCGACCCCGGGCCCGTACGCCGACTGCCGTCCAGGCCCGTACTCAGCTTCGCGGCCGCCCCATGACGATGGTGGCCGCGCTCAGGGTCGCGGCGCCGATCACCGCGAGGAGGATGCGCAGCGTCAGAGGCGAGTCGGCGCCGAGGATCGCGGGTGTGGCGACCAGGAACGCGCCGAGCGCGCTGATGGCGACACGGGAGATCAGGCGCATGCGGGAGTGTTTGATGATGACGGGCAAGCGCACCGCGGCCACCGGAGTGGTGACCGCTTCTTCGGGGCCCAGCCGGATCGTGACATGAGTGAGCGCGTCGAACGATGCGGCGTCGGGCTGGAGCCAGAACTCGGTGGAGTCGTAGCGCAGCGCCACATCGTGGGAGTCGTCCGAGGAGACACGCAGGAAGCGGCCGTCGGTGGAACAGGTCAGAGAGATCTTCGGGATCTCGGTGTAGTGCTGGGAGTAGAAGCTCACCGGCAGCCGTGCGGGCTTCAAGTCCCCCAGGCTGAGACGGCCCTGCGGTTCGAAGGTGAAGGTTGCGGCGCTCGCCAGATGGCGAGGAGATCCGCGTCCCTGCTGTAACCCGCCCGCTATCCGGCTGCAGCGAGCGATGAGTCGCGGCCGCATTTCTTCATAGAGTGATCCATAGAACGAGGACTCCCCCGACCCTCCGGCCTCCCCTCCCTCCTGAACATCAGGGGGGCGTGTAAGCGCAGTTGAATATCAAGTCACGGGCGCTTATGCCGCATAACGCGGCATCCGCTTCGACAAGTTCCGAACAGTGAGCGTTTTCAGCGTTGGCGCTCCAGGGTGAGCACGGCTTGAGCAATTGACGTCATTCGATTGGGGCTGCATCGGGAGTGACGGAAGATGTGCCAGGTCTTGAGGTGGGCGATGCCGCGTTCGACCGGGGCACGCGTGCGG
>NZ_JBHWUR010000032.1:0-70040 GCF_042737755.1 Streptomyces sp. NPDC059994 | reverse complement strand
TTTCACTCTTTTTCTTAATTTTCTCGGGGGCTCGGGGGTGCGGGCGGGGGCACAGCATGTGCCCCCGCCGTCACCGCCGAAGCGAAGACCGTGAAGGTCAGGCCTGCTCGGCGTCCGCGGCCGGAGCCTCGTCGGCCGGAGCCTCAGCAGCGGCCTCGGCCGGCTTCTCGGCGTCGGCGGCCGGAGCCTCGACAGCGGCCTCGGCCGCAGGGGCCTCAGCGACGGGGGCCTCAGCCGCGGGGGCCTCGGCGTCGTCGGCCTTCTTGTCGCCCTCAAGCAGGTCGCGCTCCCACTCGGCGAGCGGCTCGCCGGCGGCCTTCTCGCCCGGCTTCGAGTCACCGGTGGCGGCGCCGGAACGGGCGATGAGGCCCTCGGCGACGGCGTCGGCGATCACGCGGGTGAGCAGGGTGACGGAGCGGATCGCGTCGTCGTTGCCCGGGATCTTGTAGTCGACCTCGTCGGGGTCGCAGTTCGTGTCGAGGATCGCGACGACCGGGATGTGGAGCTTGCGCGCCTCACCGACGGCGATGTGCTCCTTCTTGGTGTCGACGATCCAGACGGCGCTGGGAACCTTCGACATCTCGCGGATACCACCGAGGGTCTTCTCCAGCTTGGCCTTCTCGCGCGAGAGGACCAGGAGCTCCTTCTTGGTGAGACCCGAGGCCGCGACGTCCTCGAAGTCGATCTGCTCAAGCTCCTTGAGGCGCTGCAGACGCTTGTAGACGGTGGAGAAGTTGGTCAGCATGCCGCCGAGCCAGCGCTGGTTCACGTAGGGCATGCCCACGCGAGTCGCCTGCTCCGCGATGGCTTCCTGAGCCTGCTTCTTCGTACCGACGAACATGATGGAGCCGCCGTGCGCGACGGTCTCCTTGACGAACTCGTAGGCGCGGTCGATGTACGACAGCGACTGGAGCAGGTCGATGATGTAGATGCCGTTGCGCTCGGTGAAGATGAAGCGCTTCATCTTCGGGTTCCAGCGACGGGTCTGGTGACCGAAGTGGACGCCGCTTTCCAGCAGCTCCCGCATCGTGACGACGGCCATGGCCGTACTCCTTGAGGTACTCGGTTATCGCGACTGCCGGGTGGCTGCCGCGCCTGACGCCCCGATGCGCCGTGCCCCGCACCGTGTGACAGGTGAAGGACCGAGAGGCGCGGCCAGTGGTCTGGACCACCGGCGGGGCGTGCGAAGTCGACCCGGTGACCCGGATCGCCACAAGAAGTGTACGGGACCCTCACCGTGCCGGGTGACGCCACTGTCCACAACCGGCTGGTTGTCCACAGCCCCGGCCCATGATCACCGAGAAACGCCGTACTTCGCGATGCTTCCTTCATGAACCGCACGCACCGCACGCACCGCACACCAGGCCGCCGCTGCTTACACCGCGCCCTGCTCGCCCTGGGGGCGACGGGGGTGGCGGGGGCATCCCTGACGGCGGGCGGGCCGGCGGGAGCGCGGGGAGGAGTCGCGCCCGCGCCAGTGGCCTTGGCCGGCGCCATGGAGGCCCGGGGCTTGGCCGCCGGCAGGCCATGGCCCGTCCCCGGTCCACCGGTGGTCGTACGGGGCTGGGACCCCCCGGCCACGCCGTACGGCCCCGGCCACCGCGGCGTCGACCTGGCGGCGCCACCGGGAGGGGAGATCCGTGCGGTCGCGGCGGGCCGGGTGACCTTCGCCGGCCCCGTCGCGGGCCAGGGCGTCCTGACGATCACCCTGGACGGCTCCGGAAGCCCACCACTCCGGACGACGTACGAGCCGGTCCACGCCCTCGTCCACCCGGGCGAGCGCGTGTCGGCGGGGCAGCGGGTGGCGGTTCTGGACGCGGAACCGCCACATTGCGGGAAGGAGGGGTGCCTGCACTGGGGGCTGAAACGGGGGGATGCCTATGTGAACCCGCTGGCTCTGGTGCGTGGGGGGCATTCGCGGCTGCTGCCGGTGATGGGGGGGTAGGGCGGGCGGGGGGTTAGGGAGGGGGCGGGGGGGGAGGGAGGGGGGCGGGGGGGGAGGCCCCCGGGGGTCAGCCGACCACGCCTCGCAAGGCCATTCCCACCGCCGCGTCCGTGATCGCCGCCGGGTCTTCCGCCGCGCCTAGTTCGATGCGGCGGACTGCGGCGTCGACCACGCCCTGGAGGAGCGTCGCGGCGAGGCGTGGCTGGGTGTGGCCCAGGTCGCCGAGGGCTTCCACGATCATGGCGATGAGGCCGCCGTGGGCGGCGCGGATCTTCTCGCGGGCGCCGGCGTCGAGCTCGCTGGCGGAGATGGCGACGACGGCGCGGTGACGCTGGTCGCCGACGAGCTCCAGCTGGCGGCGTACGTACGCCTCGACCTTCTCCTCCGGCCCGGCGGCCTGCTGCATGGCGGCTTCGATGTCGGCCGCCCACTGCGGGAAGTCGACGGAGCAGAGCTCTTCGACGACGGCGGCCCTGGAGCGGAAGTACTCGTACACGGAGGACCGGGCGAGCCCGGTTCGCTCGGCCAGGGCGGGGAAAGTCAGGGCGTCGGTGCCGCCCAGGGACAGCAGGGAGCGTGCGGCGTCCAGCAGGGCGGCGCGCTGCATGGCGCGGTGCTCGGCCACTGAGGCCGCTCGAATCCTTGGCACCGCTCCACTGTAAGGCTGGGGCGGGATCCGCGGAGGGGCGATTTTCCGGGGTGGTGCTCAGCGGCCCACGTCGGCCAGTTTGGCCCGCAGCTGGAGGACGGACTTCGTGTGGATCTGGCTGACGCGGCTCTCGGTGACGCCGAGGACGTTGCCGATCTCGGCGAGGGTGAGGCCTTCGTAGTAGTAGAGGGTGACGACCGTCTTCTCGCGCTCGGGCAGTGTGTTGATGGCGCGGGCGAGCAGTCTGCGCAGCTCGCGGCCCTCGGCGACCTCGACGGGGTCGTCGGCGGCGGTGTCCTCCAGGGTGTCCATGAGGCTGAGCCGGTCGCCGCCCTCGCCGCCGCCGTGCAGCAGCTCTTCGAGCGCGACCACATTGGCGAGCGACAACTGGCTGAATACGGCGTGCAGTTCCTCGACCGCGATGCCCATCTCGGCCGCGACTTCGTTCTCCGAGGGCGTACGGCGCAACTGTGCTTCGAGGGTCGCGTAGGCGCGCTCGACGGCGCGGGCCTTCTGCCGTACGGAGCGCGGGATCCAGTCGAGGGCGCGGAGTTCGTCGATCATCGCGCCCCGGATGCGCGTGATGGCGTATGTCTCGAACTTGATGGCCCGCTCGATGTCGAACTTCTCGATGGCGTCGATGAGTCCGAAGACTCCGGAGGAGACGAAGTCGGCCTGTTCGACGTTGGGCGGCAGCCCGACGCTGACCCGGCCCGCGACGTATTTGACCAGCGGCGAGTAGTGCAGGATCAGCTGTTCGCGCAGGCGCTCGTCGCCGCTGTTCTTGTACGAGCGCCACAGTTCGTCGACGGACGAGGGCGCCGGTGGTCGCACGGTGCCGCCGGCGCGGGCAGCGGGGGGAGCTGCCGTGCGATCAGACCCGGAGGTGTGCTGGGGCATTCGTTGCCTTGAGCCGTTCTGCTGTGACGTGAGCGGGGAGCTGTCTCTGCTGCGGGGTTCTCGTGAGCGTAGCGTGACCGGGCTGTTGCGGTGCGCAAACGTCGGGGGATCGGGCTTGCCCGGTGCGGGCGGCCGGTCGCGCGCGGGGGCGGGGGCCGTCGCGGGGTGCGTCGGCCCCGAAAGCGCTGGCGTGCGGCCCTCGGTGGTCATCGGCCTTACCTTTTCACCCGAATGCTCCAGGTCAAGCACCGCCTCGCCGCGTGCCGGGCGTACGGAGCGGACTCGACGTCAACCGCCAGCCGTCCCCTTCGCGTTCGACGAACCCCAGGGAGTGCAGTTCGTACAGCCTGCCGAGTGCTTCCTCGGGCGTGGTCGCCGCCTCGCGGGCGATGTCCCGTACGGGGGCTTCGCCATGGCCGGGCAGAGCGTCGAGTACGCGCGCGGTGGCGGGGGCGAGGAGGTCCCTGGGCAGGACGGGGCCCCGGCGTGCCGGGGCCAGTTCGCCCATCTCCCCCACAAGTTCGACGATTTCGGCGGCATCGGTGACCAGGGCGGCGTCGCCGCGCAGCAGTTCGTGGACTCCGGCGGAGAGTCCGCTGGTGGCGGGTCCTGGTACGCCCATGGTGTGGCGGCCGAGCCGTTGGGCGTTTCGCGCGGTGACAAGGGAGCCGCTGCGGTACTCGGCCTCGACCACGACGGTGCCCCGGGTGAGGGCCGCGTTCTCCGGGGGTTCGGTAGCTGTGGTGTGACGCTGCAACTCCCCTTCTCGTTGGGGATGTTGCAGCGGTACTCAAGGGGTGTGGCTCTGCGGTGGATCGTTGCGATTGTCTCGTGGAGTGGGGATACACGTGCGGGCTTTCCCTGTACGGATGCCGTCGGGCACCAGGTACTGGACCGTGGTGGATGACGACCTGGTGGTGATGGAGAGCGCTGATCGGTTCCTGCGGGAGCTGAGACTCGCGCGGGACCGGGCGGAGAGTACGACGAAGTCGTACGCGGAAGGGGTGTCTCTGTTTCTGCGCTGGTGCGTGCGCACGGGACGCGACTGGCGGACCGCGGTCCGCGATATGGGCCTGTTCATGCTCTGGCTCAAGTGGACGCCCGGCGACGGCGGACAGCACGTGACCGTGGTGCCGGGGCCGGGCTCGAAGCCGGTCCGGGGCCAGAGCCGGATCAACAAGGTGCTGACCGCGGTCCGGATGTTCCTGACCCACGCCGTGGTGAACAAGGCGGTGCCGGCCTGGGTGCTGGAACAGCTCTACGAGCTCGGCGACGACCGGGACCTGCCTTACGAGGCACGCGGAGAGAACGGCGGGCTGCGCTACCGGCTGCGCGCCCGCCACCGGCTCCAGGAACCGGAGACCGACGTCGACCGGGCCAGCGACGAGGAGATCGTCGCGATGTTCCTCGCCTGCCGCTCGGCTCGTGACCGGCTGATCCTGCTGCTACTCGCCCGGGTCGGTCTCCGGCGCGGTCAGACCGCGGGTCTTCACCGCACCGACCTCCACCTGCTGATGGACTCGCGGTCCCTGGGCTGCGCCGTCGAGGGCGCCCACCTGCACGTCGTCCGGCGACAGAACGAGAACAACGCCTGGTCCAAGCGCCGGGCCTCCGTCTGGTTCCCCGTCGACTTCCTGGTGGTCCAGGCTTTCGATCAGTACGCGGTGGAGCGCTTCGAGCTGCTGGGGGCCGGCGGCAGCGACTTCCTCCTGGTCAACCTCTTCCGCCCGCCCTACGGCTCCCCCGTCACCCCGGACGCGATCGGCGAGCTCGTGGAGTCGCTGGCCAGGCGGGCCGGGCTGGACCGGCCGATCTCCCCGCACATGTGTCGCCACGCCATGGCCAGCAACGTCGCGGACGCGGGCGGCAGCCTCGACGAGGTCCAGGCCCTGCTGGGTCAGAAGAACCCCGCCTCGGCACGGCCCTATCTGCACCCCAAGGCGGCACGGCTGCGTGAGGCGGTCGAGCGGGTTCCCTCACCGCGGCAGCTGAGCGAGGGAGAGTCCCGGTGACCCTGGCCCTTGCTCCGGCTCGCCCGATCGAAGACCCGCTCACTGCTGAGCTCCTGGCGGCGCTGAAGCCGGACTTCCTCAGCACGATGAGCTGGGATTCCAGTGTCCGGGTGCTGACCTTCCCGGCGGGTCACCCGCTGTTGGGAGGGCCTCAGTGCCTCGTGGTCGGCTGCGAACAGATGGCCTTCGTGAAGGCCCACCGCGGGATCTGCGTCGCCTGCTGGCAGCAGATGGAACGGCGGGGCCAGGAGTTCGAGGACTTCGTCGCGAACACCGTGCGGTCCTGGCGAGGGATCGGGATCTCCAACTGCCGGGTCCCGCACTGCGCGAGGCCCTGGATGACGTCGACCAGACCGTTGTGCACCACCCACGGTCACCAGCAGGAGAACATCTTCTGCCTGCCGGTGGAGGAGTTCATCCGTCATCCGGACGTCCGGCCGCTGCCGGGCTTCGGGCCGTGTCAGGTCGCGGCCTGCGCGAGGGATCGGCACGGCCGAGGTCCCTACTGCCATGCCCATACGAACCGGTGGAAGATCGTTCGCCGAAATGGCTATGCGCACGACGAGGAGACGTGGCGGCGGACAGCGACCGGAATCGCCGAGTCGGGGAAGGTCAGCCTGCGCGGCCTTCCTGACCGGGTCGTCGCCGAACTCCTCTACGGCCTGCAACAGCGTTACGCCGAAGGAATCCGACAGCTCGACGGGGACACCCGAGGCATCGCCGATCTTGTCCGGGCCCAGCAACTCGGCTCACTGAGCGAACTCGACCCGAGCCCGCTGCCCAAGAACCTCCAGCGACTCCTGAGGGGCATCCTCAAGCACTGCGACCGCTCCCAGCTGTCGCCGGAGACCGAGCGTCACAAGGACACCTGGGACGGTGCCGCCTTCGGATTCGCCGGGAACTTGTACTTCAGCGAGATCAGTCAGCCCTGGCTGCGTGAGGCCGCCAAGAGTTGGGCCGTCGATGACGTTCCTGGACGCCGCGGCCACAAGATCAGAAACACCGTCCAGAGTCAGATCAACTCGCTGGCACACCTCTCGGCGAGCCTCCGGCTCAACCGGGCTGACGGGGGCACCGCCCCGCGGCTGCTCGTCCGGGAGGACGTGCTGCACTTCCTCAACCGGCTCCGATTCCTGCACGAACGAGAGGAGATCAGTGCGGTCCGCCGCTGCCGGATCGGCCGGGACGTCAGACGGCTGCTGACCAGGATGAGAACGCTCGGCCTGGACCAGCCGGGTCACCCGCTGCACGGCCTGAGCAGCGACTTCTGCCTGCGCTGGGAGGACGTTCCCGACGATCCGGAGGACACCGAGGCCGGCCACGACCTCCCGCCGGAGGTGATGCGCCAGCTCTGCGACCGCCTGAACTCGCTGGGCTCCGGCGAGGACCCGGTGATCCGCACCGTCGTCGAGCTGCTCATGGACACCGGACGGCGCCCCGGCGAGATCCGCACCCTGGGCTGGGACTGCCTCGAACGCGACAGCGACGGCAAACCCGTGCTGGTCTATGACAACCACAAGGCGCTCAGGAACGGGCGGCGGCTGCCCATCCCCGAGGCGACCGCAACGGTCATCCTCGATCAGCAGAAACGTGCGCGGGCCCGGTTCCCGGACACCCCGGTCAAGGGCCTCAAGCTGCTTCCCTCGATCCGGATGAACCCGGACGGCACGAAGCCGGTCAGCGAAGGGTGGATCAGCGACGCCCATCGGAACTGGGTCGACTCGCTGCCCGACTTCCGCGTCCCCACCGTGGTCCTGCGCGACGGCGAACGCGTCACCGAGATGCTCCCCTACGACAAGGCGAACATCTTCCCCTACGCCTACCGGCACACCTACGCACAACGACATGCCGACGCAGGCGTCCCCATCGACGTCCTCAGAGGGCTTATGGATCATCGCCAACTCGACACCACTCAACGCTATTACCGCGTTGGCGAGACCCGCCGCCGAGAGGCCATCGACCGCGTCACCGCCATGCAGTTCGACCGGCACGGCAACCGCGTCTGGCGCCAGGCCAAGAACCTACTCGACTCCGAACACGCCCGCCGAGCCGTCGGCGAAGTCGCCGTTCCCTACGGCGTCTGCTCCGAGCCGTCGAACGTCGCGGCCGGCGGCCACGACTGCCCGGTGCGGTTCCGCTGCGTCGGCTGCGGTCACTTCCGCACCGACGTGTCCTATCTGCCGGACCTGGAGGCATACCTGGCTGATCTCCTGCGGAACCGGGAACGGCTCGCGGCCTTCGCGGACGCCGATTCCTGGGCCAAGAGCGAAGCGATGCCCTCGGATGAGGAGATCACCCGGGTGAGACGCCTGGTCCGCCGCGTCCGCGAGGACCTCGCCGGCCTCACCGGCGAAGACCGGACCCAGATCGAGCAGGCCGTCGGCCTGGTCCGCAACAGCCGCCACGTCGTCTCACTCGGAATGCCAAAGATCCGCCAGCCGCTGCCCGACCTCCGTCCCGGAAGAGCCTCATGACCGCCCCCATGATCGAAGGAAAGCAGGCCGACTCGGCCCGTCGGCGCGAACGCGTCCTCAAGGCCATCGACGCGGCCCTCCGAAGCGGCGAGGACATCACCGTGTCCGGGCTCGCTCGCGAGGCACGGGTCGACCGCACCTTCCTCTATCGACACCGGGACCTGCTCGAACGCGTCCACACCGCCGCGGCCAGCCCACCGCCCGAAGGGCGGCAGGCAGCCGTGACCAGGGCCTCGCTCCAGGCCGACCTGGCCAACGCGCTGGAGCGCAACACGCGGCTCACACAACGGGTCCGGCAATTGGAGAGACGCCTCTCCGAATCTCTCGGAGACTCCGCATGGGCCGACTCCGGGCTCGGCGCCCCGACCGACGTCGACCAGCTACAGCGGCGCATCGCGATGCTTGAGCAAGAACTCGCGGAAGTACGGGATCAACTCGACGAACGAACCGAGGAGCTCGCGGCGGCGCGAGGCGCCAACCGCGAGCTGACCCGGGCGTTGAACCAACCGGCGCCGCCTCGTTAACCAGCCGGGTCAGGTCGTTGCTTAGCCGATCCGTGTCCCCAGTGCTCAGTCAGAGGCTCGTGGCACTCGTGAACGATCTCGCCCGTCTCCTGGTCGATCACAGACTCGTCGTATTGATCGCTAACGCGATCAATACGACGGTACTTGTCCATCCACCGTCCTGAGCTCTTCATCAGCTCGTCCCCCGCACGGAGCTCGAAGTCCGGCTTCTTCACTCCGGGGCGCTTCCCTTTCAGGTTCTTCACGAGCTCGTGAAACTCACCCGAATCCGACGCTTGAACGTCGATGACTCGGTCTGGGGCACCGCACGAGGGGCAGGGAGTTCCTGGAGGCTCTGCCGCCGCAGCTACAGGGTCCGGGAAGACATGATCGCAGTTGGAACAGCGGGCCCCTGATATGCCATCGCTCATCACGCCTCCAGCTCCCCCGCATCAGCCTATGCCCGATGCCCCAGCCATACACCTTCACTCGAATCGGTGATCGCACCACACCTGTCGTGATGGCTAGGCTGCACCTCATCCGCGCTGAGCTGCACCGATGCGAGACTCTCGCCGCCCCAACAGCCGGACCCCCAGAGAAGGTCGGATCACGCGGTTGCGCTGGACGAACCGGCTGGGGGTTGGGTGGTCGCCGGGTGGCAACTCAGCGACGAGTACGCCCTGTTCGGCGATGCGGCGGATCAACCCGGCGTGGGCGCGCGGGTAGACGACGTCGACCCCGCTGGCGAGGACGGCGATGGTGGCGCCTCCTGCCGCGAGGGCGCCGCGATGGGCGGCGCCGTCCACGCCGGCGGCGGCGCCGGAGACGACCACCCAGCCTTTTTCGGCGAGCCCGGCGCCGAGTGTGGCACCCATGTGGGCGCCATAGGGCGTACAGGCTCGGGCGCCGACCACGGCGACGGACCTCAGTGCCCATATCCGCAGGTCGGCCGGGCCTCGCAGCCAGAGCCCGACCGGGCGGGCGTCGCCCAGGTCGTCGAGCTGTCCTGGCCATTCGTGGTCTCCGGGGCAGACGAACCGCCCGCCGAGCGCGGCCAGCGTGTCCAGATCCCGCTCGGGCTCGGCGCCCGCCGCGCGTCTGCGGTACCCGGCGAGCCGCGCGGCGCTCACTCCGGTGAGCGGGCCTTCGGCATCCTCGGGCGAGGTGAGGCGCCGCATCAGCTCCACCGCCCCGTACGTACGCAGCCATCGGCCGCCCCGCTCGTCCCCCGGCTCGATGACCCTGGTCAGCGCGGCCCGCGCCAGCCGCTCACGGTCGTCGCCGTCGGGGCAGCCCCGGGCCTGGCCGCCCTCGCCCTCGCCCTCGCCCGCGCCCGCGCCCGCGCCGACACTGCCACCATCGCCGCCAACGCCACCGGCCAGCCCCTTCCCGACCAAGCGCTCCTCGCCGACCGGCCCAGCAGCCGCCCCGGTGGGCAGTCCCCCTGCTCGGCCGGGAAGTGGGCCGGGGACGAACCCGGAGCCGGACAGGGCCCCAACGCCATGAGCGGGTCCGGAACCGGGGCCAGGCCCGGGGCCAGCAACAGCCCCGGAACCGGATCCCTCCCCGGCCCCCGAGCCACGGCCAAGCCCATCCCCATCCCCAGGCGCAGCCGCAGCCGCCCTCACCCCGCACCCCCCACCGGCAGCGGCGCACCCCTGGAGATGCCCGTTCTGAGCTCCAGGGCGAGGCCGATGTGGGTCTCGTCCGGGCGGTCGTCGCCGCAGAGGTCGGTGAGGGTCCAGGCGACGCGTAGGACGCGGTCGAGGCCTCTGGCGGTCAGCAGGCCGCGTTCCATGTCCCGTTCGGCCGCGGCGAGGGCTCCGGGGGCCGTGACCCAGCGGGTGCGCAGCTCGTGTCCGGGGACTTCACTGTTGGTGGTCCAGGGCGTGCCCTGGAGGCGGGCGGCGGCCCGTTTCCTGGCGGCCAGGACGCGTTCGGCGACCATCGCCGTGGTTTCGCCGCGTCCGCCTTGGGCGAGCAGGTCCTCGCGCCGGACCGGCTCGGCCTCCACGCGTAGGTCGACGCGGTCGAGGAGCGGTCCGGAGAGCCTGGCCTGGTAGCGGCGGATGACGGACGGGGGGCATTCGCAGCCCGCGCCGTGCAGCGTGTGGCGGCCGCAGGGGCAGGGGTTGGCGGCGAGGATCATGAGGAAGCGGGCGGGGAGGCGGACGACGCCCGCGCTGCGGGCGACGACGACGTGTCCGGCTTCCAGGGGCTGGCGCAGCGAGTCGAGGGTCTTGCCGCTGAACTCGGGGGCCTCGTCGAGGAACAGGACGCCCCGGTGGGCGAGGGAGACGGCTCCGGGCCGTGGCAGGCCGTTGCCTCCGCCGATGAGGGACTGCATGGTCGCCGAGTGGTGGGGTGCGCAGTAGGGGGCTTTGTGGACGAGGGGTTTGCCGGGGGGCAGGATTCCGGCGACCGAGTGGATCGCGGTGACTTCGAGGGATTCCTGGCGGGTGAGTGGCGGCAGGATGCCGGGGAGCCGTTCGGCCAGCATGGTTTTGCCGACGCCGGGCGGTCCGTACAGCATCAGGTGGTGGCCGCCGGCCGCGGCGACTTCCAGGGCAATGCGGGCGGTGCGCTGACCGGCGACGTCGGCGAGGTCGGGCTGGCTGCTGTCGGCGTCGATGGACAGGCCGGTGCCTACTCCGGCGCCGGGGACGACGAGTCCGGCGAGCATGGCGTCGGGTCTGCCCTGCTGGTCGGGTTCCTCCTCGGGCACGGGTTCGTCGGTGAGGATGGCGATGAGCTGGCGCAGGCTCCGTACGCCGAGGACGGAGATGCCGGGGACCAGGGACGCTTCGGCCGCGGTCTGTTCGGGGACGACGACCTGTTCGTATCCGGCCTCTGCGGCGGCGAGGACGGCGGGCAGGATGCCGCGCACGGGGCGCACCCGGCCGTCGAGGCCGAGTTCGCCGATCATCACGAGGTCGGCGAGTTCTCTGGGGTCGATGCGCTCGGCGGCGCCGAGGACCGCGCAGGCCACGGCGAGGTCGAAGCCGCTGCCGCCCTTGGGGACGGAGGCGGGGCTGAGGCCGACGGTGAGTTTCTTCTGGGGCCAGTCGCCGCCGGAGTTGACGACGGCGGCTCTGACACGGTCGCGGCTTTCGCTGAGGCTCTTGTCGGGCAGGCCGACGAGGGTGAAGGCGGCGACGCCTGGTTCCAGGTCTGCCTGGACTTCCACGACGACGCCCTCGACGCCGACGAGCGCCACGGAGCAGGTGCGGGCGAATCCCATCTACGCCACCCCCCGCACGTGTTCGGCGCGGGGGGCGCCGCGCTGGGGCAGGACGACGCCGACGAGGTCGATGCGGACGCCGCCGGGTGGTGGTCCTCCGTGGTCGGCCAGCCATCGCTCGGCGAGGTGTCTGAGCCGCTCGGCCTTGGCGGGGGTGACGGCCGCCATGGGGTGTTCGTACGGGCCCGCTCTGCGTGTCTTGACCTCGCAGACCACCAGCACGTCGCCGTCACGGGCGACGATGTCGATCTCTCCGGTCCTGCCGCTCCGCCAGTTGCGGGCGACCACTGTCATTCCGGCGTCGGCCAGCAGTCTGGCCGCCACGTCTTCGCCGTACTGCCCGAGTGCTCCTCGTGCGTTCATTTCGGCACCACCTCCGGCACCGACTGTCACGCACCCGCCGCCATCGAGTGGATCTTGGTGGACAGCCGGGCCATTGTGGATAACCCGGTCACCCGCACGGTGGACGCGGCGAAATGGGTGGACGCCCCGAACGCCGCAGAGGCCGTGAACACCGCGAGCGCCGTGGACGCGGAGATCAGATCAGCCCCCCGGGAGCTCCAGGTCGCTCTTGTTGAGCTCCTCGATGTTCACGTCCTTGAATGTCAGGACGCGGACCTGCTTGACGAACCGGGCCGGCCTGTACATGTCCCAGACCCAGGCATCCGCCATCGACACCTCGAAGAACACCTCACCCTGGACCGAGTGCACCTGCATCTCGTAGTCGTTGGTGAGGTAGAAACGCCGCTCGGTCTCGATCACGTATTTGAACAGACCGACGACGTCGCGGTACTCCCGGTAGAGCTTCAGCTCCATCTCGGTCTCGTACTTTTCGAGGTCCTCGGCGCTCATGGCATGTTCCCCTTCAGCCGTGCGTCCCCCTATTGTGCGTCAGCCCCCCGGACCCCTGGACGATTTCCGGAGCCAGGACCACCGGCGCACCCGGAGGACCTTCGTCGAGCAGCGTGCGCAGCAGTTCGGCGAGTCTGGTCGGGTACACCGTCTCACGGGCCGCCGACAGTTCGGCGGAGGTCCACCACCTCAGCCCCGTGGTACTGCGTCGTTCCAGCTCGGTGAGGGCGGTCGGCGCGGCCTCGGTCTGGGCGGTACGGGCAAGGAAGTACCACTCGTCCTGGTCCCAGCGGCGGCCGTCGAAGGGGAACGAGCACCTCCGGCGCCACAGCACCGGCCCCAGCTGCACGTCCGTGATTCCCGTCTCCTCGGCCAGCTCGCGCAGCGCCGCCTCGGCCCGGGTCTCGTCGCCCTCCAGGCCGCCGCCGGGGGTAAACCACCAGGTGTCGTCGGGATTGTCCGGTTCGTATCCGTGCATCAGCAGAATGCGGTCCTGCGGATCGAGCAGCACGACCCGGGCCACCTTGCGAAACCCCGCCGACTCGTCGCCGGGCTGCCCACCGGCCCCGCCCACCTCACTGCCCCCCGACCGGCACCTTGCGCCCCGCCGCCCCGCGCCGGCCAAGGCGTCGCGCCAGCGGTCCGTAGGCCGCGCCGACCACGATCAGGGCGGCTCCGGCGACCACCGCGCCCACGACCAGCGTGAGCGGGCCGGGCTGGGAGATGCCGCCCGGAAACGCCTTGAAGCCCGTCGGACGCTTCAGCATGCCGTCCAGCGGCCACGCCACGGCGTCCACGCGCGCGCTGACGGCCGAGCGCGGCACCGAACCGTTCGCCGCGTCCTCCAGGTGCACCCGGGAGTCCAGCGAGACGTCGCGCTCGTCGCCGAGGAGGAAGAGCTGGTCCTTGGGGACGGTGGCGCTGAACTTGGTCGTGGAGGGGGCCGTGTTGTGCAGATACGGTTCGTCGACCGCCTGGCCGTTGACGGTCAGCTTGCCGCCCTGGTCGCAGCACTTGACGGTGTCGCCGCCGATGCCGACGACGCGCTTGACCATGGGGACGTCGCCCCAGACCTTGTCCTTGAAGATCACCACATCGCCGCGCTTGACGTCAGCGCCGTCGATGCGCTGGGCGAGGACCCGGTCGCCCGCCTTGACCGTCGGGTTCATGGACTGGGTCGGCACCGTGTACGGCTTGTACTCGACGGCGCCCCAGGCGAACCCGCCGAGGAAGAGCACACAGCCGACGGCCACGGCCAGTCCCGACAGCAGATTGCCGAGACCCCGGCCGCGGCCGTCGTCCGTACGTCCTGTTCCGCTCATCCCAGTGCTCCTCCCCCGGTCGCCCGCGTCCTGCGCGGGCCCCGGAGATCGACGATCCGGGACGGCACCCTACCCGGCGGTATCCCGCGCGGTCAGCCCTTCCGGGTGAGGTCGGTGCCCTCGATCGCGTCACTCGGCCGGGTGAGCCGGCGGCGGCGCCACAGCACGAGCGGCACCGCGCCCGCGAGCCCTGCGGCCACCGGGGCCGCCGAGCCCATGCCGTTGAGGCCCTTCTGGTCGAAGGTGCCCGGGATGCCGAGCCAGTCGAGGCGGTTGAGCGGCCACGCGATGGTGAACGCGCGGCCCACGACCTTGTCGTCGGAGACGGTGCCGCCGCCCGGCAGCTCCTGGTGGTAGCGGGAGTCCAGCGAGTTCTGGCGGTGGTCGCCCATCACCCAGATCCGGCCCTTGGGGACCTTGATCGGGCCGAACGGCATATCGTCGCAGGCGCTGTCGCCGGGGAAGATGTACGGCTCGTTCAAGGCGTGGCCGTTGACCTTGACCGGGCCGCCCTTCTTGCACTCCACGGTGTCGCCGCCGGTCGCGATGACCCGCTTGATCAGATCCTTCTCCTCGGCGGACGGCATCAGGCCGATGAAGCTGAGGAACTTCTGCGCCACGTTGGGCTCGGCCGGCTTCTGGTCCTCCAGCCAGCCGCCCGGGTCGTGGAAGACGACGACCTCGCCGCGCTCGGGCGTGGAGCCGAACCACGGCGTCAGCTTGTCGACCAGGACGCGGTCACCGCGCTGGAGGGTGTCCTGCATCGAGTCCGAGGGGATCGAGAACGCCTGCACCAGGAACGTCTTGATCAGCAGCGCGAGGATCAGCGCGATGCCGATGAGCAGCGGCAGCTCCTTCCAGAAGGAGCGCTGCTTCCTGGGGATGGGGTCCGAGCCGCCGCCCGGCTCGCCGTCACCTCCCGAGCCGCCGTCGGCGGTGCCGCCACCACCGCTGGCGGCCTGAGCCTGTGCGGGAGAGTCGGCGTGCCGGTCCGGCCGCTCCTCGGGCTCGTCGTGTCCGGATCGTGCGCCGACCGCCAAATCCCCCACATCCACTCCTCACTCCGTGCCACCGCCCGCGCCGTGCCAGGCGCAGGCCCACCACTCCCATAACGAGCGGGAGTTCCGCAGGGCTCGGGGGCGGGATTGCTTCGTTCGATTTCGGGTCATCCGATATCGATTTATTTACTGCTACTTCACGTGATCTCCCGGGATCCGCAGCCGGATCCCGGGAGGACACCCTATGCGACGCACCGAGCGCGTTGTCCGACCTGCCGGGCGCGTCCGGCACCGAGCCGAATGTCGCTGGCTCCTCCAGCCACTTCCAGCGGTCGAAGGGCCAGCCGATGACGACGGCCCGCCCGATGACCCCGCCCTCGGAGACGGTCCCGTGGTACGCCTCGTTGAGGTGGAAGCGGGAATCGGCCGAATTCGAGCGGTGGTCGCCCATCATGAACAGCCGTCCCTCGGGCACCTTCACCTCGAAGTTGATCTCCGAGGGCGGGTTGCCCGGGTTCACATAGGGCTCGTCCAGGGGTACGCCGTTGACGGTGACCTTGCCGTTGGCGTCGCAGCACTTGACGGTGTCGCCGCCGACCGCGATGACCCGCTTGATGAGGTCCTGCTCGTTGTCGGAGGGCAGCAGCCCGATGAAGGTGAGGGCCTGCTTGACCTGTTTGACGACCACCGGGTCGCTGCCGCCGGTCGTCTTCTTCTCGTCCTTGAGCCAGCCGCCGGGGTCCTCGAAGACCACCACGTCGCCGCGCTGCGGCTTCGAGCCGAACCAGGGCGTGAGCTTGTCGACGAGCACCCGGTCGCCGATGGTGATCGTCTGCTGCATCGAGCCGGACGGGATCACGAAGGCCTGGACGAGGAACGTCTTCAGTACGAGGGCGATGAGCACCGCCACCCCGACGAGCAGGGGTATCTCCTTCACCGCGGACCTGCGTCGGCGGCGCTTCACCTTCCGGGCGAGCCTGCGCCGGTCGGCCCGGCCCTGCTGGGCCCGGCGGCCGGGCCGGCGCCCGGCGCCGGCTGCTGCCTCCGCGGGAGGCGAGGTGGGCCCGGAGCGTCCCGAAGGGCCGTCGGGGCCGGCCGGTTCGGCCGTGGGCGCCTCGGAAGCCGCGAACGCGCCGGGCTGCGGGGCGGGCCGGGCGGCCGCTCCCCGCGTCGCCGCACGCGACGTCGGCCGGGTGCCGGTGGGCAGCAGCGGCTGCTCGTCGGCCGGGCGGGGCGCCGAGCGCGGGCGTCCGCGGTTACCCATGGGCGCCGCCCGGTGCGGGCACGCGCGCGAAGGCGCCGGAGCCGCCGATCCCCGACCAGCGGCCGAAGGGCCAGCCGATCCAGTCGGCCCGCCCCACCACGTGGTCCACGGGCACCATGCCGCCGCCCGGGGAGCCGAGGTGGTCGCGGGAGTCGCTGGAGTGCGAGCGGTGGTCGCCCAGGACGAAGAGGGTGCCGTCGGGCACCACGATGTCGAACGGCACCTCGGAGGGGGTGTCGCCCGGGTGCACGTACTCCTCGGTCACCGGTGTTCCGTTCACCTGGACCCTCCCGCCCTTGTCGCAGCACACGATCCGGTCGCCGCCGATGCCGACGACCCGTTTCACGTAGACGTTCCCGGCGGACTCCGTCAGCCCCAGGGCCGCAACGGCTGAACGAAGGGCCCTGCCCACCGGGTTCCCCTCGGGCGCCTCGTCCGTGAAAGAGCCCCGGCCGTCGAAGACGACGACGTCACCGCGGGCCGGATGGCTGCCGAAGCGGTACGCCAGCTTGTTGACCAGGACCCGGTCGCCCACTTTCAGGGTGGGTTCCATGGAGCCGCTGGGAATCAGGAAGGGCTGCAGGACGAAGTGGCTGAGCAGCAGCAGGAAGAGCAGGCACACCACGAACAGGGCCGCGGTCTTGCGCCAGGGCCCTTCCAGGTGGGCGGCGACGGCGGTAAAACGCGCGGAGCGCGACCCCCGCTCCGGCCGCCCCGGCTGGGGGGTGGAGGGGAGGTCGCGCTCCGTGTGCTGTGCTTCGGTGTCCATCGGGGGCAGAGCCTATCCGCCCGTCCTGTGGAACCGTGCGCGAGTGTGGTGGGCCGCAGCTCACCGCCGAGCCGGAGCTCAGTTGTCGCGCTTCTCCTTGATCTTCGCGGCCTTGCCGCGGAGCTCGCGCAGGAAGTACAGCTTCGCGCGGCGGACGTCACCACGGGTGACGAGCTCGATCTTCTCGAAGATCGGGGAGTTCACCGGGAAGGTGCGCTCGACGCCGACGGAGAAGGAGACCTTGCGGACCGTGAAGGTCTCGGAGACGCCGGCGCCCTGGCGGCGGATGACAACGCCCTTGAACTGCTGGATACGGGAGCGGTTGCCCTCGATCACGCGCACGTGGACGTTGACGGTGTCACCCGGGCGGAAGGCCGGGACGTCGCTGCGGATCGCCGCGGCGTTGACGGAGTCGAGCAGGCTGGCCATGTTCTTCTGCTTCCTCGCCGATGCCACAGGTCATCAGCGGAATATCGTGATGGGGTTCAGGATGCCGTTCGCACCGGACAGCCGTGGGGCGACTCCCGCGTGCGCGGGGAACGCTTTGCCCTTCCCCCTGTGGCAGGGGCGTGGGCCGGGCGTACAGCAGCGGCTTATTCTTCCACGTCCTGGGGCCTGCGCCAAAATCGGCCGCCGGGCTCCGGTGCCCAGCCGAGGATGGACAGCACCTCGCGGTCCTTCTTGTCGAAGGCGGCGGGGTCGCAGCGCTCGATCAGATCGGGACGGTTCAGGGCGGTACGGCGGAACGCCTCGTCCCGCCGCCAGCGGGCGATCTTGCCGTGGTGCCCGCTGAGCAGGACGTCGGGGATGCCGTGGCCGCGCCACTCGGGGGGCTTGGTGTACACCGGCCCTTCGAGGAGGTTGGCCATGGCGCCGGGGGCGAAGGAGTCGTCGCGGTGGGACTCGGCGTTGCCGAGGACGCCGGGCAGCAGCCGGGCCACGGCCTCGGTGATCACCAGGACGGCGGCCTCCCCGCCCGCGAGGACGTAGTCGCCGATGGACACCTCGTACACCGGTATCCGCGTGGCGTACTCGTCCATGACGCGGCGGTCGATGCCCTCGTAGCGCGCGGGCGTGAAGATCAGCCATGGCTTCTGGGAGAGCTCGACGGCGAGTTCCTGGGTGAAGGGCCGTCCGCTGGGCGTGGGCACGACCATGACGGGGCCGTGCGCCCCCGCCTCGTATCCGTCGGCCAGCGCGTCGTCGAGGCAGGCGCCCCAGGGCTCGGTCTTCATGACCATGCCGGGGCCGCCGCCGTAGGGGGTGTCGTCGACCGTGTTGTGCCGGTCGTAGGTCCACTCCCGCAGGTCGTGTACGTGGACGCCGAGCTGCCCACGCGCGCGTGCCTTGCCGACGAGGGAGACGTTCAGGGGCTCCAGGTACTCGGGGAAGATCGTGACGACGTCGAGGCGCATCAGTTCTCGCCCCGGCTGTCCTCGGCGCCGCTCTCGTCCTCGTCGCGCGCGGAGGCGATCTCGGCCTGGTCGTCGATCAGGCCGGGCGGCGGGTCGATGACTGCGCGCTGCTCGTCCAGGTCGATCTCGGTGACGATCTCCCCGACGAAGGGGATCATGACCTCGGTGCCGTCGGGCCGCTCGACGATGAAGAGGTCCTGGGACGGCAGGTGCGAGATCTCGGTGATCCGGCCGACCTCGGTGCCGTCGGTGAGGACCACGTCGAGGTCGATGAGCTGGTGGTCGTAGTACTCGTCGTCCTCTTCGGGGCGCTCGTCCGGGTTCACGTCGGCGATGAGCAGGGTGTTGCGCAGGGCCTCGGCGGCGGTCCGGTCGCGTACGCCCTCGAAGCGCAGCAGCAGACGGCCGCTGTGGACGCGGCCGGTCTCGATGGTGAGCGGCCCGGTGGAGGCCGGGTCGGTGGCCAGTACGGCGCCGGGGCCGAGCCGCAGCTCCGGCTCGTCGGTGCGCACCTCGACGGTGACCTCGCCCTTGATGCCGTGGGCGCGGCCGATCCGCGCGACTACCAGCTGCACGTCGTTCAACTTTCCTGTCGGGGCCTGCGGCTTCTCGGTGGCTACGGCTTCACAGGCGGCTGCGGGGGCTCCGCAGACGACTGCGGGCCGGGGCGGGCGCTATGGCCCTCCCCGGCCCGAGCCGGCGCATCCGGTAAAACAACCAACTTGTCAGTGGACCTGGTCCACGTCGACGAGGTCGACGCGGATACCACGGCCACCGATGGCGCCCACGACGGTACGCAGGGCGCGGGCGGTGCGGCCGTTGCGGCCGATCACCTTGCCGAGGTCTTCGGGGTGGACCCGGACCTCCAGCACGCGCCCCCGGCGCAGGGTGCGCGAGGCGACCTGCACGTCGTCGGGGTTGTCGACGATGCCTTTCACGAGGTGCTCAAGAGCCTCCTCGAGCATGCTCAGGCCTCGGTCGACTCGGCGGCGTCGGCCGCAGCCTCGTCCGCCTTCTTGTCAGCCTTCTTGGCCTTGGGGGTGATGGCCTCACCCTTGGCGTCGTCGCCCTCGAGAGCCTTGGCGAACTCGTCGAAGGAGCGGCGCTTGCTCTCCTTCGTCTCCGGCTGCAGCAGCGGCGCGGGGGCCGGGAGGCCCTTGTGCGCCTGCCAGTCACCGGTCAGCTTCAGGATGGCGAGCACAGCCTCGGTGGGCTGGGCACCGACGGACAGCCAGTACTGCGCACGCTCGGCGTTGACCTCGATGCGCGACGGGTTGTACGTCGGGTGGTAGATACCGATCTCTTCGATCGCGCGACCGTCACGGCGGGTGCGGGCGTCGGCGACGACGATGCGGTAGTGCGGCTGGCGAATCTTGCCGAGGCGCTTGAGCTTGATCTTGACTGCCACTGGAGTGGTGTCTCCTGGTCTTGACGTGGTTGGGCACAACGGGATGCCACGTGGGGTTGCGGTACTCGGGGTGCCCGATGGACGCGTCAGCCGGAGGCGAGAGGGTTCCTGTGCGGCTGTCGAGTACAGCTAGCCATTGTGCCACATGCCGGGGCCGGGCACGCCGGGGGTCCGTGGGGCACCCCCGGGCGGCGCACCAGCACTGTGTCCGCCTCCCGGCCCGCGCCGCCCCCGTCCGGCGACCGGCCCGGGATCAGCTCGCCGCGGCCACGACCTCGGGGATACGGAAGGGCTTGCCGCAGCCGCCGCAGACGATCGGCGCCTGGGCGAGCACGGACGGGACGACGCGCACGTTGCGGCCGCAGTCGCAGACGGCCTTGACGCGGACGCCGCCGCCGGAGGAGCCGTGCCGTGCCGCCGGGCCCCGGAAGGAGCGCTTGGTGTCGGCGGCGGTGGCCACGGTGTGTGCTTTGAGGGCGCGCTGCAGCCGCTCGATCGTCGGCCGGTAGCGACGCCTCGCCTCGGGGTTCAGCGCGACCAGTGAGAAGCCGCTGCTGGGATGCGGCTCCTCGGGATGGTCGAGGCCGAGCTCCTCGGCGATGGCCAGGAATCTGCGGTTGTGGTACCGCCCGGCCCGGGATGTGTCGCGGACACCCCGGGCGGCGGCAATGCCGTGGACTGCCTCGTGGAGCAGTCGCTCGAAGGAGAGCTCGGCGCCGCAGGCGGACGAGGACTCTCCGATCAGGGACTCGGGCGCGGCAAGGTCAGGCAGCTCGGGGTGGTACCGCTGAATGTCGGCCCACGCCTGCGCCAGCTCTGCGGCGAGAACAGGTGGTGTCGTGCTCACGTCGTGACAACGAGCCGGAGTGCCCCGGTGTTCCTATTCCGGGGCATCCCAAATAATTTGCACGTACCCGTCAGTTGCCGTTGATGCGTCCGGACGAGGGCGGGTGCGCTGATCTGCGGAGAAGCCTCACAGCTCACACCAAGGTAGTACGTAGCGGCGCGTACGCCCCGGCGCGTAGATGATGTCAACACGCCGGGGTTCCAGAAATCAGCCGGTACGCAAGAGGCGTTTTCGGCCGACCGGAACAGGCCGACGACCACTCAGTAGGAGCGGGCGACGATGGCGACCGTACCGGGGGCGTCGTCGGCCTGGGGGACGGACCCGTCCTCGGCGACCAGACACCGTACGGACACGGCCTGCTCGGCGAGCTTGGCCTCGCCCTCGGGGCCGAGGGTCGCCCACGGGATGCGCGCCCAGCCGCCGGCGGTGGCCGCCTCGGCGGCCTCCTCGATGGTGGTGACCTCGCTCGTACGGGACTCGCGGCGCTCGCGGGACTCGCGCAGCAACTGCGCCTGGTCCTCTTCGAGGACCTTGGGCAGCAGTTCGCCGAGCGCGTCGATGGAGACGGGCTCCTTGCCGCCGGGGATGCGGCGGGCCAGCATCGCGGTGCCGGCCTCCAGGTCGCGCGGGCCGATCTCGATGCGGACCGGAACGCCCTTGAGCTCCCAGTCCACCGCGCGGCGGCCGAAGGGGGTGTCCACCCGGTCGTCGACCTGGACGCGGATGCCCAGCGCCTTGAGGCGGTCGCCGAGCTCGCGGACCTTGGCGACGGCCTCGTCGCCCTTGATCGCCATGACGACGACCTGGACGGCGGCGAGCCGCGGCGGCACGCGCAGGCCGTTGTCGTCGCCGTGCGACATGATCAGACCGCCGACCATGCGGGTGGAGACGCCCCACGAGGTCTGCCAGACCAGCTCCTGCTTGCCGTCCTTGGACAGGTACTGGGTGTTGAAGGCCTTGGCGAAGTTGGTGCCCAGCTCGTGGCTGGTGCCCAGCTGGAGGGCCTTGCCGTCGCCCATCATGCCTTCGAGCGTGAGGGTGTTGATGGCGCCGGCGAACCGCTCCTTGGGCGTCTTGCGGCCCAGGACCACGTCGATGCCCAGGACGTTGACCATGAAGTCGGCGTAGACGTCCTTGTGGATGCGCGCCGCGTAGTCGCGGGCGTCCTCGTAGGTGGCGTGCGCGGTGTGGCCCTCCTGCCAGAGGAACTCACTCGTACGGAGGAACACGCGCGGCCGCATCTCCCAACGGACCACGTTGGCCCACTGGTTGATGAGCAGGGGCAGGTCGCGGTAGCTCTGCACCCACTTCGAGAAGTAGTCGTTGATGATCGTCTCGGAGGTGGGGCGCACCACGACGGGCTCTTCGAGCTCCTTGCCGCCACCGTGGGTCACCACCGCGAGCTCGGGCGCGAAGCCCTCGACGTGCTCGGCCTCACGGGTCAGGTAAGACTGGGGGATGAACAGCGGGAAGTACGCGTTCTGGGCGCCCGCGTCCTTGATGCGTGCGTCCATCTCCTGCTGCATCCGCTCCCACAGGCCGTAGCCGTACGGTCGGATCACCATGGTGCCGCGCACCGGACCGTTGTCCGCGAGCTCGGCCTTGTTGATCAGATCCTGGTACCAGCGGGGGAAGTCTTCCGCCTGGGGCGTGAGAACGGGTGCCTTTGCCATGGCGCGAATGGTACGGGCCCGGCGGCCCCGAACGTGAATCGCCCTCCCTCTGGACGCGATGGCGGATGCGGAGTTCCCTGGCATACGGGGGGAGCGCGACCGCACGTCCACGGGGGCTTTCCATCAGCGCACGGCTGACCTCTTCTGCGGATTGGGGCGCTTTCCATGACACCTACGCTCGTCCGGCACCAGTCCCCCTCGGCCTCCGCCGCGCCCGCGCAGGCGTGTGCACGCGCGCGTGACTGGGCGGAGATCCAGGAGCGGATGCTGGTACCGCTCTACGAAGCGGTGTACGAGCGGCTGGAGGTGGGACCCGGCACCCGGCTGCTCGGCCTGGGCTGCGGCTCCGGGCTCGCCCTGTTGATGGCGGCCTCGCGCGGCGCGCGCGTGACGGGTGTCGACACCCGGCCGGAGCGGCTCGCGCTGGCCCGTGGGCGGCTGCTGCCGGAAGGGGTGTGGGGGCGTGCCGGGGACCGCGACGCCCGGGTCCTGGAGGGCGGTCCGCGCGCGGCTGCCGATCCGTCCGGGGCCCGCTACGGCCTGGTGACCGCCTTCGAGCCGGTCGGCTGCGCGGCGGGCGACGCGGACGGTCTCGTCCCGGCCCTGGAGGCCGCGGTGCGGCTCGCCGAGCGCGGCGCCGCGGTGGTGCTGGCCGGCTGGGGTCCGCCGGAGCGGTGTGCCACCTCGGGTGTGCTGCGGGTCGCGGCCCGGCTCGCCGACGCGCCCCGCTGGCGGCCGAGCCTGCGCGACGACCTGGAGGACCTGGCGTCGCGGGCGGGTCTGAGGCCCGACGGGTCGGGGCGGGTGGCGTGCCCGTTCGGCTACGCGGACACGGACAGCGCGGTGCGCGGGCTGCTCTCGACGGGCCTGTTCGACGCGGCGGCCAGGGCCACCGACCAGGTCCAGGTCGAGAAGGAGGTGGCGGAGGCGCTCCATCCGCATCTGCGCCGGGACGGCACGGTGTGGATGGCGAACGTGTTCCGCTACCTGATCGCGCGTACGCCGTAGGGTTCCGGGGCCCGGACTCTTCAACTACGCGCGCGTAGGGGCTCACGGGCCCCGCGCCGCTCAGGACTCCGTCTTCGCCAGGCGCGGGATGCCCGCCGCGCGGTACGCGGCCTCCTCCTCCAGCGTCTCGTTCTGGAGCAGCGCCTCGGCGAGGGCGTCGAGCTTGGGGCGGTGCTCGCGCAGCAGGCGGCACGCGTCGGCGTAGCACTCGTCGACGATGCGGCGCATCTCGGTGGCGATGGTGTCCAGGGTCTCGGGGGCCGCGGCGAGCCCGTACGCCTGCTGGGCGTCGCTCGGCAGGGCGGTGAGGGGGCCGATCTTCTTGCTCATGCCCCAGCGGGCCACCATGCCCCGGGCCAGGTTGGTGACCTGTTCGAGGTCGTTCTCGGCGCCGGTGGTGACCACGTCGAAGACGACGTGCTCGGCCGCCATGCCGCCGAGCGCGCCGATGATGCGGCCGCGCAGATAGTCCTCGGTGTACGCGTACTTGTCGGCGTCCGGGGTGGACAGCGTCACGCCGAGCGCCCGCCCCCGGGGCACGATGGTGATCTTGCGGACGGGGTCGGCGCCGGGCTGGAGCATGCCGAGCAGGGCGTGGCCGCTCTCGTGGTATGCGGTGCGGCGGCGTTCCTCCTCCGGCATCACCAGCGGCCGCTCGGCGCCCAGTTGGACCTTCTCCAGGGCGTCGGAGAGATCCGACTGGGTGACCTCGCTCTGGCGGCGCTTGACGGCGAGCAGGGCCGCCTCGTTGGCCAGGTTGGCGAGTTCGGCGCCGGTCATGCCGGGGGTGGTGCGGGCCATCTGGGCGAGGTCGACGTCGTGGGCCATCGGGATCTCACGGGTGTGGATCTTCAGGATGGATTCGCGGCCGCCCCGGTCGGGCGGGCTGACCTGCACGATCCGGTCGAACCTGCCGGGCCGGGTGAGTGCCGGGTCCAGGACGTCGGCCCGGTTGGTGGCGGCGATGACGACGACGCCCTCGGATCCGGAGAACCCGTCCATCTCGGTGAGGATCTGGTTGAGCGTCTGCTCGCGCTCGTCGTGCCCGCCCATCCCGGCGCCGCCGCCGCGCACCCGGCCGATGGTGTCGATCTCGTCGATGAAGATGATGGCGGGGGCCACCTTCCGTGCCTCGGCGAAGAGTTCGCGTACCCGTGAGGCGCCCACGCCCACGATCATCTCGATGAACTCGGAGGCCGACGCGGAGAAGAACGGCACCCCCGCCTCGCCCGCCACGGCCCGTGCGAGCAGGGTCTTGCCGGTGCCGGGCGGGCCTGCGAGCAGTACGCCGCCGGGCATCCGGGCGCCCATCTTCCGGTACGCGGCGGGGTTCTTGAGGAAGTCCACGACATCGTTGAGTTCGCCCTCGACCTCGTCGATGCCCGCCACGTCCTCGAACGTGGTCCGCTTGTCCTCGGTCAGCTCGACCGGCTTGGGCGGCGCCTTGCGCCCCAGCATCCCGCCGCCGAGACGGGCGCTCATCCGGCGCGCGATGAACAGCCACAGGACGACCAGCAGGAGCATCGGCGCGAGCGAGATCAGCAGGTTGGCCAGGAAGCTGCGGTGTTCGACGACCGGCTGGGCGGTGACCGTGACGCTCTGTCTGGTCAGCTGCGACCACAGGTCGTCGTCGGCGAACGTCGGCCGCTGGGTGGTGAACTTGGTGTACTTGTCGCTGCCCCCGGGCACCGTCTGCGAGCTCTTGAGCTGGCCCTGGATGGCGTCGCCCTTGGAGTAGATCTTCTCCACGTTGCCGGCGGCGACCTGCTTGCTGAACTCGGTGTACGACAGCGTCGGCTCGTTGCCCTCGTCGAAGAACGACAGGATCAGATTGGTGATCAGGTAGACGACGAGCGCGGCGAGGATCAGGCTGCCCCAGCCCCCGGGCATCTTCCGCTTCGGCGGGGGCGGCGGAGGCGCGCCCTCGGAGCGCCACGGCTGGTCGGTGCGATCTCGTGGGGGTACGGGAGTGGGCACGCTGCTCTCCTCTGGCCTGTACGGCGATTATCGGAGAGCGGTCGGAGCGGGGCATTCCGGATGGGCCGAAGGGGCCGTCCGGGGGCCCGCCCCCGGATACGCGCAAGGGCCCGCGGCCTGTACGGCTCGCGGGCCCTTGCGGTGCTGCGTCGAACGTCTCGTACGTACGAAGTACGTAGTACGTACCCGAACGGACGTCAGCCCATGAACTTCTTGAACGCGTCCGGCAGTTCGAAGTCCTCGGGGACCTGCGCGGCGGCGGGCAGGCCCGCGGGGCCCTGCTCGCGGCGCTCGGCGGCCGCCTGCTCCTCGGCCTTGCGCTTCATCGGGTTGCCGCTCTTGCGCTTGCCCTTGGCCTGCTTGACCTGCTTCTTCTGACGGCCGGGGCCGCCACCCATGCCCGGCATCCCCGGCATACCGGGCATCCCGCCGCCCTGGGCCATCCGCGACATCATCTTGCGGGCCTCGAAGAACCGCTCGACCAGGTTCTTGACCGCGCTGACCTCGACGCCGGAGCCCTTGGCGATACGGGCGCGGCGCGAGCCGTTGATGAGGTGCGGGTCCTGGCGCTCGCCCGGGGTCATCGACTTGATGATCGCGGCGGTGCGGTCCACGTCGCGCTCGTCGATGTTGTTGATCTGGTCCTTGATCTGCCCCATGCCCGGGAGCATGCCGAGCAGCTTGGAGATGGAGCCCATCTTGCGGACCTGCTCCATCTGCGCCAGGAAGTCGTCGAGCGTGAAGTCCTGGCCCTTCTTCGACGCCAGCTTGGAGGCCATCTTCTCGGCCTCTTCTTGGCTGAACGTCTTCTCCGCCTGCTCGATCAGGGTGAGCAGGTCACCCATGTCGAGGATGCGCGACGCCATGCGGTCCGGGTGGAACGCGTCGAACTCGTCGAGCTTCTCGCCGTTGGAGGCGAACATGATCTGCTTGCCGGTGACGTGCGCGATGGAGAGCGCGGCGCCGCCCCGGGCGTCGCCGTCGAGCTTGGAGAGCACCACGCCGTCGAAGCCGACGCCGTCACGGAAGGCCTCCGCGGTGTTGACCGCGTCCTGGCCGATCATGGCGTCGACGACGAAGAGGATCTCGTCCGGGCGGACCGCGTCGCGGATGTCCGCGGCCTGCTGCATCATCTCGGAGTCGATGCCGAGGCGGCCGGCGGTGTCGACGACGACCACGTCGTACTGCTTCGACCGGGCGTACTCGATGGAGTCCTGGGCGACCTTGACGGGGTCGCCGACGCCGTTGCCGGGCTCCGGCGCGTAGACCGCGACGCCGGCGCGCCCGGCGACGACGGAGAGCTGGTTGACGGCGTTCGGCCGCTGCAGGTCGCAGGCGACGAGCAGGGGCGCGTGGCCCTGGCCCTTGAGCCACTGGCCGAGCTTTCCGGCGAGGGTGGTCTTACCGGCGCCCTGGAGACCGGCGAGCATGATCACCGTCGGGGCGGTCTTGGCGAACCGCAGCCGGCGGGTCTCACCACCGAGGATGGTGATGAGCTCCTCGTTGACGATCTTGACGACCTGCTGGGCGGGGTTGAGCGCCTGGGAGACCTCGACGCCGGACGCGCGCTCCTTGACCTGCTTGATGAAGGCACGCACGACGGGCAGGGCGACGTCGGCTTCGAGCAGGGCGATACGGATCTCGCGTGCCGTGGCGTCGATGTCCGCCTCGGACAGGCGGCCCTTGCCCCGGAGGTTCTTGAATGTCGCGCTGAGGCGGTCGGAGAGGGTGTCGAACACGGTGGTCGCGGATCCTCGGCTCGTAGGGCGGTCGGGTGAACGCCCCCCAGGGTATCCCGGCGGACGTTTTCCCCACCCCGCCCCGTTCCCTTGACTGTCCGGGGGCGCGCTACTGGGGGCTGCGCCCCGACCCCGGGCGGGGGGCTCCGCGCTCCGCCCCCTGCACCCCAGGCGGGGCCTCCGCCCCCTGCACCCCAGGCGGGGCCTGCGCCCCCTGCACCCGCTTTCGGGGCTCCGCCCCGGACCCCGTTCGTCTGCGGACCGTCTTGGGCTGGTCGCGCAGTTCCCCGCGCCCCTGAAGGGCGGGGCCTGCGCCCCCCTGCCCCGCTCCTCAAGCGCCGGGGGCTGCATGTGCGGGCCCCCCGTTCTTCGCACGCCCGGGGGGCTGCATGTGCGGCCCCCGGTCCTCGCACGCCCGAGGGACGGAATGCGCGGGCCCCGTCCCTCGCACGCCCGAGGGGCTGAAATGTGGCCAGTGCCCGTTCTGCCGTCAGGGGCGCGGGGAACTGCGCGAGCAACCACAGCCGACCCGCAGACAAACACCGGGCCGAAAAAGGGGCGCGGGGAACTGCGCGACCAGCCCCACCGGCCCGCAGACAAACACCGGGCCAAGAAGGGGCGCGGGGAACTGCGCGACCAGCCCCCACCCACCCGCAGGCAAAAAACGAGGCCCCCGGGGCGCAGCCCCGCCCGGGGTCCGGGGCAGTCCCGGGGGCACAGCCCCGCAAGGGGTCCCCGGGGCCTAGCCCCGCCCAGGGGTCCGGGGGCGTAGCCCCCGGGAAAGCCGCATCCACCCCCACCCGCCCTCGGAGAGTTAAGGGAACGGGCGGGGTGGGGGAATCAACCGCCCCCAGAGCCCAGCGCCCGCTCCACCCCCCGCGCAACCCCCACCGCCACCTCCGCCCCCAGCGGCTCCCCCTCCCCGTCCGTCACATAGAACGCGTCCACCGCGTTCCCCCCCAGCGTCGAGACGTGCGCGCTGCGCACCCGTACCCCCGCCCGGTCCAGTTCGCGGCCGATGCGGTGCAGGAGGCCGGGGGCGTCCTGGGCGCGGACCTCGATCACCGTGGCCAGGCGGGACGCCGCCGGGGCGACCGTGACGCGGGGTGGGGGCGCGGCCGGTCCCCGGCGGCGGGCCGCCTCGCGTTCGGCCAGGCGGGAGGGGAGGTCCAGGGAGCCGTCCAGGGCCCGGACCAGGTCGGCGCGGAGCCGGGCCGCCTGCGGGAGCGAGCCGTACTCCGCCGCCACCCGCCAGTCCAGCAGGAGGACCTCTCCGCCCACGGGGTCGGGCAGTTCGATCGCCCGCAGCTCCGCCGTCCGCACCGTGAGGCGGTGCATCGCCAGCACGCCCGCCACCGCCGGCAGCACCCCGGCCTGGTCCGGGACCGCGATCAGGAGTTCCACGCCGAGCGGTTCGCGGGCCCCCTCGTCCGCGGGCGCGTCCGTCTGGGCGCGCAGCGCGAGGACCGGGCCGCGCGTGCGGTGGGCCTCCATCGCGAGGCGCTCCTGCTCGGCCGTGGTGAGCGGCGGCTCCGGGTCCACCGGCTCCCCCGCCAGCACCGCCCCCGCCCGCTTCACCAGGTCCGCCACGAGCGAGCCCCGCCACGACGACCAGGCGGCCGGTCCGGTCGCCAGCGCGTCCGCCTCGGTGAGGGCGTGGAGCAGTTCGAGCGTGGAGACCGTACCGACCGCTTCGGCCACCGCCCGTACCGTCGCGGGGTCGTCCAGGTCGCGCCGGGTCGCCGTCTCGACGAGCAGCAGGTGGTGGCGTACGAGTACGGCGATCACGGCCACGTCGTCCTTGTCGAAGCCGATCCGGGTGGCCACGTCGCGCGCGATGACCTCGCCCGCCACGCTGTGGTCGCCGGGCCAGCCCTTGCCGATGTCGTGGAGCAGGGCCGCGACCAGGAGCAGGTCGGGGCGGCCGACGCGGCGGGTGAGCGAGGAGGCCCGTACGGCCGTCTCCACCAGATGGCGGTCGACGGTCCAGGTGTGCACGGCGTTGCGCTGCGGGCGGCAGCGCACCCGCTCCCAGTCGGGCAGCAGCCGGGTGATCAGGCCCTCGGCCTCCAGCGCCTCCCAGACGGGCACGGTGGACTCGCCCGCGCCCAGCAGCGTCACCAGCTCCTCGCGGGCCTCGGCGGGCCAGGGCACCGGCAGCGGCCGGACCGCGGCGGCGAGGCGGCGCACGGCGTGCAGCGAGACGGGCAGCCCGGAGCGGGCGGCGGCCGCGGCGGCCCGCAGCGGCAGCACCGGGTCGCGCTCGGGTTTCGCGGCGAGCGCGAGCACCACCTCGCCGTCCTGTTCGACCACCCCTTCGGCGAGCGGGGTCCGCTCGGGGGCCGCTGTCCGGCCGCCGAGCAGACCGCGCAGCCGGGGCCGCGCCGAGCGGGCCCGCAGGACCCGGCCGACCTCGCGCCAGGTGACGTCGCTGGCGTACGCGATGGTCCGCGCGGCCTCGTACACCTGGCGCAGCAGTACGTCCGCGTCCAGCACGCCCAGCGCGGCGGCGACGGCGTCCTGTTCCTGGAGGGCGAGGCGGTCGGTGGCCCGGCCGGTGGCCAGATGGAGCGCGTCGCGGACGTCCAGGAGCCGCCGCCGGGCCTCCCCCAGGCCCTCGCGGGGCGCGTCGGCGAGCCAGGACGCGGCGACCGCGCGCAGGGCGGTGGCGTCCCGCAGCCCGCCGCGCGCCTCCTTGAGGTCGGGTTCTAGCAGGAACTGCAACTCGCCCTGGCGTTCGGCCCGTTCGCGGCACAGCGCGTCGAGTTCGGGCAGCCGCTTGGGCGCGAGGTTGCGCCAGTCGGCGAGGACGGCGGTGCGCAGAGAGGCCGTCAGGCTCTGCTCGCCCGCCAGATGGCGGGCGTCCAGGAGGCCGAGGTGCACCTTGAGGTCGGCGCCCGCGGTCCTGCGGGCCTCGGCGGGGGTGCGGACCGAGTGGTCGAGGGCCAGACCCAGGTCCCACACGGGGTACCAGAGGCTGTCGGCGAGCGCGGAGACGGCGCTCGCGTTCGCGCTGCCGTCGTGCACGAGGACCAGGTCGAGGTCGCTGCGGGGCGACAGTTCGCCGCGTCCGTAGCCGCCGACGGCCATCAGGGCGGCCCCGCGCACCCCGGCCGCCCGGGCTGCTCCGGTGAAGAGCTGGGCCAGCCAGTCGTCGGTGAGCCCGGCCAGGGCGGCACGGCGCGGCGGCCCGGACCGCGCCTCCTCCTGGAGAAGGCGCAGCCGGGCCGCCGCATAGCCGCCGGATCCGGAGTCCTCTGTCTCTGTGCTGACTTCCACACGCGTCACCGGCAGCTCCTGTCCGTACCGAATCGGGGGACCAAATCAGAGGGCGTCGGGGCCGCGTTCGCCGGTGCGGACCCGGACCGCCGTCTCCACCGGCACGCTCCACACCTTGCCGTCGCCGATCTTCCCGGTCCTGGCCGCCTTGACCACGACGTCGATCAGCTGCTCGGCGTCGTCGTCCTCGACCAGGACCTCGATGCGGATCTTGGGGACGAGGTCCACGGTGTACTCGGCGCCGCGGTAGACCTCGGTGTGGCCGCGCTGGCGCCCGTATCCGCTGGCCTCGGTGACCGTGAGGCCCTGGACCCCGAAGGCCTGAAGGGCCTCCTTGATCTCGTCCAGGCGGTGCGGCTTGACGACCGCGGTGATCAGCTTCATGCGTCCACCTTCTTGTTCTGCGCTGCCTTCTCGCTCGGGGCCGGGGCGGGCGTGCGGGTGGCGGTGCCGCCGCCCGCGCCGCTGAAGTCGTACGCCGTCTCGGCGTGCTCGACCTGGTCGATGCCCGAGACCTCGTCGTCCTCGGGAACCCGCATCCCGATCGTCTTGTCGAGCAGGAAGGCGAGGACGGCGGAGGCCACCAGCGAGTAGCCGAGGACCGCGCCGACGCCGATGGCCTGCTTGCCGAGCTGGTCGAGGCCGCCGCCGTAGAAGAGGCCCTTGGCGTCGGACTGTACGCCGCCGGTGGCGAAGAGGCCGACGAGGAGCGAGCCGGCGATGCCGCCGACCATGTGGACGCCGACGACGTCGAGGGAGTCGTCGAAGCCGAAGCGGTACTTGAGGCCGACGGCCATGGCGCAGAGCACACCCGCGATGGCGCCGACGGCGATCGCGCCGAGGGGGCTGACGCAGCCGCCGGACGGGGTGATGGCGACGAGGCCCGCGACCGCGCCGGAGGCGGCGCCGAGGGTGGTGAAGGAGCCGTGGCGCAGTTTCTCGTAGCCGAGCCAGGCGAGCATGGCGGCGGCGGTGGCGACCTGGGTGTTGACGAACATCACCGCGCCGACGCCGTCGTCGTTGCCGAGCCAGGAGCCGGCGTTGAAGCCGAACCAGCCGAACCACAGCAGCCCGGCGCCGAGCATGACCAGCGGCAGGCTGTGCGGCCGCATCGGGTCCTTCTTGAAGCCGACGCGCTTGCCGATGACGAGGATGACGCCGAGGGCGGCCGCTCCGGCGTTGATGTGGACGGCGGTGCCGCCCGCGAAGTCGATGACGCCCTTCTTGAAGAGCCAGCCGTCGGAGGCCCAGACCCAGTGCGCGACCGGGAAGTAGACGACGCTGACCCACAGGGTGATGAACAGCGCCCAGGCGCTGAACTTGACGCGGTCGGCGAGTGCGCCGCTTATCAGCGCCGGGGTGATGACCGCGAACATCAGCTGGAAGACGGCGAAGACGTAGATCGGGACGGTGTATCCGGGCCAGAGCTGGACGATGCCGATGCCGCTGAGCCCGAAGTAGTCCTTGGACCAGCCGATGAAGCCGTTGGACTCGCCGAAGCTGAGGCTGAAGCCGTAGAGCACCCACAGGATCGTGACGATCCCGAGGCTGATGAAGCTCATCATCAGCATGTTGAGCGTGCTCTTGACGCGGACCATGCCTCCGTAGAAGAAGGCAAGGCCGGGGGTCATGATCATTACCAGCGCTGAGCAGATCAGCATGAATCCGGTGTTGGCGCTGGACAGCTGCGGAGCGTCAGCTGCGAGCGTGATGCCTGGGGGCATCGGCGTCTCCTCGTCGTCGGTACGGCGGCCCGTGCGGGGCGAACGAGTGGCTGCGAAGGGGTGGGCCGTTATGCGCCATGAGGTTGGCGCAGCGCGGTTTCCGTCGATGCCACACGATGTTTCGCCACCGTGACGAAGAGGTCGGGCGTGTTACACCGGCATGAACTGCCGGATCACGGTCCTGGGCGCGGCTACCATCCGCGTACACGCGGACGGGGGACCGGCCGCGACGTCCCCCGGTTGACCTGGCGCGGGGGAGCCGAGTCGGGCTGTACGGGGCGGCCGTCGCGGCCGGTGTCCTGTATGCCGCCGTGGCGGCTCCCCAGGGTGTTCAGACGGCCTCGGCCGTCTCGGGCAGCTCCCGGCCCAGCAGATCGGTGAACCGGACGACCTCGGCCACGTCCCCGAAGTCCCGCACGGCGGTGTCGACGGTCTTGCGCAGCCGGGTGTTGACCCGCTCGGAGCGGACCGTCTTGGCGATCTTCAGGGCCTCTCCGGCCAGCACGGTCGACTGCTCGGGCTCGCGCTTGAGGAGGTGGACGGTGGCCATGCCGATCAGGTTCAGTGCGTACGACCGCTGGTGGACCTCGTCCTCGCCGAAGAGCGCGACCGCCTTCTCCATCACCGGTTCGGCGAGCGTGGCGTACGTGGGGCTGCGCCCGGCCACGTAGGCCAGGTCGCGGAACGAGTGCGCGTTCTCCCCGTTGAGCTCGGCCTCGGAGAAGAACTGGATCCAGTCGGGCTCCGGCTCGCCGTCGAGTCCGGCGTCACCGAAGGTGTCCTCGGACATTCTGACGGCCCGCTTGCACTTGCTGGGCTGGCCCATGTTCGCGTACGCGCGCGCCTCCATCGCATACAGCATCGCCTGGGTGCGGGGGGTGGCGCAGTCGCGGCTGCCGTACTGGGCGAGGTGGATGAGTTCCAGGGCGTCGTCGGGGCGGCCCAGGTGGATCATCTGGCGGCTCATCGAGGACAGGATGTAGGACCCGAGGGGCTTGTCGCCGCACTCCTTGGCGGCGTGCAGGGCGAGGACGAAGTACTTCTGGGCGGTGGGCTGCAGGCCCACGTCGTAGCTCATCCACCCGGCCAGTTCCGCGAGTTCGGCCGCGACCCGGAACAGGCGCCGGGCGGTGGCCTCGGGCTGCGGCTCCTGGAGGAGGTCGGTGACCTCGTGGAGCTGGCCGACGACGGCCTTGCGGCGCAGTCCGCCGCCGCACTGGGCGTCCCACTGGCGGAACATCTCGGTGGTGGTCTCCAGGAGGTCGAGCTCCGGTTTGGAGAGCCGGGAGGGGCGCCGGGCGTTGGCGGGCGTCTCCACGTTGATGGACTCGCCGGGCGGCGCGGGCACCAGCCAGCGCTGCATGGGCTCGATCAGGGCGGGCCCGGCCGACAGCATCAGTGAGGTGCCGAGGAAGCCGCGCCGGGCCAGCATCAGGTCGCTGCGCGAGTACTCGCTGAGCAGGGAGACCGTCTGGGGGCCCGCCCAGGGCAGGTCTACGCCGGAGACCGACGGGGACTGGTGTGCGGTGCGCAACCCGAGGTCCTCGACGGCCACGACGCTGCCGAACCGCTCGGAGAACAGCTCGGAGAGGATGCGCGGGATCGGCTCGCGCGGCATCTCGCCGTCGAGCCAGCGGCGCACCCGGGAGGTGTCCGTGCTGATGTGATGCGCGCCGAGCTGGCGCGCCCGCCGGTTGACCTGCCGCGCGAGCTCGCCCTTCGACCAGCCGCTCCGCACGAACCACGAACTCAGCTGTTCGTTGGGGCGCTTGCCGGCGCTCGTACCGCTAGCCCCACTGCCGCCCACTGGAACGCCCCCATTCAGCTGAAGCCATGTGCGCCTTCCCTGCCATGCGAACCCCTATCAGAATGCCGCGAGCCGGGGCCTGTTGTCCTCAGGACGCGGGCCTTCGGACGGTACAGCTCCTTGCCTTTGGCATACCCACGAGCACGTGGGTCTCAAGGGTCCATGTACTGAACGTAATCCTACGATCACTGCTCCCGCGAGGGCGATTCCAGAAACGCCACCATTCGCCACCCCTTCGAATGAACTCCCCTGGCGCTGTGCGCGATTCACTTGACACAGGTCGATCAGGAGTCGATGGAGCGGTGCACGCCGGGGCGCGCGGACCGGCTCGCACCACCTCCCCTTCCGCCGCGAGCCGCTGGGTGAACAGTGCGCAATCAGGGGACTCCGGATCGTAACCACCGTCGAGTCAGATCCGTTGGAGGGGGCATGGGGTTCACGATCGGTGGCAGCCGGGGGATCCGCGAAAGCCGACCCGGATCGCGGCGCCGCGGCCGCGCGACCGAGGTCACCGCGATGGCGGAGTACACGGGCCTGTGGGGCTGGGACGTCGCCCCGGGGGCCCGGGAGCTCTCGGGTCAGTGCTCGTGCGGCGAGGCGGGCTGCCCGGCGCCGGGAGCGCATCCGCTGGACTTCGCGCCGGAGGTGCCCGCGGGCGCGACCCTGGACGAGGTCGGCAAGGCGTGGGCGGAGTGCCCGGGGGCCGCGGTGCTGCTGCCGGTGGGCCGCACCTTCGACATCCTGGACGTGGCGGCGCCCGCGGGGCGGCGGGCACTGGTGCGCCTGGAGCGGATGGGGCTGCCGCTCGGCCCGGTCTCGACCACCCCGGCGGGCCGCACGCACTTCTTCGTCGCCCCGGGGGCCGCGGCCGAACTGCCACGCCTGCTCTACCGGATGGGCTGGGACGACGCCGACCTGGACCTGGTCTGCCCGGGTCCCGGGGCATATGTGCCCGCGCCCCCGTCGGCGGACGTCCACTGGCTGCGCCCGCCGTCCCTGGACACCGCGACCCGCCCGCCGGAGGCCCGGCTGCTGCTGGGCACGCTGGCGTACATCTGCCACCGGGCCCCGTTCTGACGCGTTCCCGCACACGGAAGTGCCCGCCCCCAACCGCACGAGGGGAGCGGGCACTTCGTCGTACGTACAGGCGTTACGTACGTAACGCCTAGTCGCCGATCAGCGCGTCCACGAACGCGCCCGGCTCGAACGGCGCCAGGTCGTCCGCGCCCTCGCCGAGGCCGATGAGCTTGACCGGGACGCCGAGCTCGCGCTGGACGGCGATGACGATGCCGCCCTTGGCGGTGCCGTCGAGCTTGGTGAGGACGATGCCGGTGATGTCGACGACCTCGGCGAAGACGCGGGCCTGGACCAGCCCGTTCTGCCCGGTGGTGGCGTCGAGGACCAGCAGGATCTCGTCGAGCGGGCCGTGCTTCTCCACGACGCGCTTGACCTTGCCGAGCTCGTCCATGAGCCCGGTCTTGGTGTGCAGCCGGCCCGCGGTGTCGATGAGGACGACGTCCGCGCCCTCCGCGATGCCCTCCTTGACCGCGTCGAAGGCGATCGACGCCGGGTCGCCGCCCTCGGGGCCGCGCACGGTGCGGGCGCCGACGCGCTCGCCCCAGGTCTGCAGCTGGTCGGCGGCGGCCGCGCGGAAGGTGTCCGCCGCTCCCAGGACGACCGACTTGCCGTCGGCGACGAGGACGCGCGCGAGCTTGCCGGTGGTGGTGGTCTTGCCGGTGCCGTTGACCCCGACGACCATGACGACGCCGGGGCTCTCCAGGCCGCCCTCGGTCTTCACCGTGCGGTCGAGGTCCGGGCCGAGCAGCGCCACGAGCTCCTCGCGCAGCAGGGTGCGCAGCTCGGCGGGGGTGCGGGTGCCGAGCACGCGGACGCGCTCGCGCAGCCGCTCGACCAGCTCCTGGGTCGGGGCGACTCCGACGTCCGCGGTGAGCAGGGTGTCCTCGATCTCCTCCCAGGTGTCCTCGTCGAGGTTGTCCCGGGAGAGCAGCGTGAGCAGCCCCTTGCCCAGCGAGTTCTGGGAGCGGGCGAGCCGGGCGCGCAGCCGCACGAGGCGGCCGGCCGTCGGCTCGGGCACCTCGATCTCGGGCGCGGCGGGCGCCTCGGGAAGCGCCTCCTCGACGACGACGGGGCTCGCCGGGGCCTCGGGGAGGGTGACCTCCTCGATGGTGCGGCGTTGCTCCTCGGCCGTCTCCGCGGCGTCTTCGCCGACGTGAGGCTCGGCAGGCGGGGCAGTGATGGTCGGCGTGGACGGCGGGGCCGTGGGGGGCAGCTGCTTCTTCTTGCGGCTGCTGACCACGAGCCCGCTGATCACGCCGACCGCGACCAGGGCGATGACTACGGCAAGGATGACGAATTCCATAACTCCCTCAGTATGCGTGACCGCTGCCACCGCGGTTCGTAGTACGGACAGGGGGTCACTTCCCTGCGGACCGGGCTGGTCCGCCGCTCGGCCCCGCGTGGGCGGGAAGCCCCTGAGGGGCGGAGTCACAACGTCCCCGGTAGCAGAGGGGGCGTCCGGCGCGCGAAGCCCGCATCCAGTGGGCGGCTCAGCCTGTCGGGCCGGCCGAGCCGCCCACTGCTTGGCTCCAACCGGTCCGCCCGGTCGTGTCTTCGCATGAAGATCAAAGGGAATTATGGGGCAATCGTCGTATTAAGTTACGATGGAGGGGGAGGCGTCAACGCGCGTAGAGTCCCCCGAGATGACCCCCACCGGCTCCCCGCAGAGCCGAGCGAGAGGCAACCGCACCCCCATGAGCACCACTTCCCAGTCCGAAGGCGCACTGGAAACCCGTGGCCTGGAGCCCGTCCCCGACAGCGAGCGCACCGCCAGAACGCGGGAGCTCTTCCCGACCTGGGTCGCCGCCAACATCAGCGTGCTGCTGCTCACGATGGGCGCCAGCCTCGTCGTGACGTACCAGCTGAACTTCTGGCAGGCGATCGTCGTCGGGACCGCCGCCCCGGTCGTCAGCTACGGCCTCGTGGGGCTCATCTCGATCGCCGGCAAGCGCGGTGGCGCACCCGGCATGGCGCTGTCGCGCGCGGTCTTCGGGCAGCGCGGCAACCTGCTGCCGGGCGCGCTGATCTGGGTCGCCCGCTGGGGCTGGGAGACGATCAACGCGGTCACCGGCGCCTACGCGATGCTGACCGTCCTGGACATCGTCCTCGGCGTGAAGAGCAACACCTTCCTGATCATCGTGACGCTGCTGGTCTTCGTGGTGACGACCTTCGCGATCTCGGGCCTCGGCATCAACGTCGTACAGAAGTGCAACAAGTACGCGACCTATCTGTTCGGCGCGTTCTCCGTGCTCGTGCTCGTCTATCTGGCCCTGAACACCGACTGGAGCGCGGTCTTCGACCGCCCGGCGGGCAAGGTCTCGCTGATGGTCGCGGGCACCGGCCTGATCGCCGCGGGCGGCGTCAGCTGGATCCCGTCCGCCCCGGACTTCACCCGCTATCTGCCGCGCACGGCCTCGCCCAAGGCCATGGTCGCCAGCTCCGTGGGCGGCGCGGGGATCGTTGTGCTGCCGATGGTCCTGATGGGCGCGGTCATGGCGGTCTCCACGCCGGACCTCGCCTCGGCCGCGGACCCGGTCTCCTTCCTCGGTGAGATCCTGCCGCTGTGGATCGCGGTGCCGTATCTGCTGATCGCCCTGGTCGGCATGGTGCTGATCAACTCGATGTCGATGTACTCGGCCGGTTTCACCGCGCAGACCCTCGGCTTCAAGATCCCGCGCCACTGGGCGGTCTCGGTCAACGCCGTGATCTCGCTGGCCTTCGGCGGCGTGCTGATGCTGGTCGCCAAGAGCTTCATGGGCTCCTTCATCGCCTTCCTCTCGCTGCTCGCCGTCGCCTTCTCGGCCTGGGTCGGCGTCTTCGGCGCGGACATGCTGCGGCGTACGGAGTACGACGCGAAGGCACTGCTCGACACCACCCCCACCAGCGCCTACTGGTACACGGGCGGCTTCTCCCCCGCCGCCGTCGCCGCCTGGGCGGTGGGCCTCGGCTCGGGGCTGCTCTTCACCACCTCGGACTGGTTCACCGGCCCGCTCGCCTCGAACAACCCGGTCGGCGAGTACGGCCTGGGCTGGGTGGCCACCATCGTGATCTCGGGCCTGCTGTACGTGGTGCTGCCGAAGCCCGCGGTGCCGGCCCCGGCAGAGGCGGACGAGGCGGCCGGGGAGCGCGCACCCCTGGCTGTCTGACGCCTCGTCAGCTACCGTCCCCCTCCACCGGATCCAGCCCGGCGGAGGGGGACTTTCCCATGCCGTTCACGGTCGTACGCATGAACATGGTGGCCCCGCACGAGCCGCCCGAGAGCCTGTCGGCCCGCTACCGCGCCGCGGTGGAGATGGCCGCGTACGCCGACGCGCACGGCGTCGACACCGTCCAGACCGAGGAGCACCACGGCACCGGCAACGGCTGGCTGCCCTCCCCGTTCGCCTTCGCGGGGGCGGTCTTCGGCGCCACGCAAGGAGATTCGGCGGCGCGCAGCGCCTCGTTGAGGGGTGGTGGTCGGGCGACGGGCGGGCGGATCGCGGTCACGGTGTCCGCGATCATCGGGCCGCTCTACGACCCGCTGCGGCTCGCCGAGGACATCGCCGTCCTGGACCTGCTCAGCGGCGGGCGCCTGGTGACGGTCGCGGGGATCGGCTACCGGCCCGAGGAGTACGAGCAGGCGGGCGTCGAGTGGGGCCGGCGCGGCAAGCTCCAGGACCTGCTCCTGGAGACGCTGCTCAAGGCGTGGACGGGCGAGCCGTTCACCTACGAGGGCCGCACGGTACGGGTCACTCCGCGCCCGTTCACGCAGCCGCACCCGATGCTGCTCGTCGGCGGCTCCTCGAAGGCGGCGGCCCGGCGGGCGGCCCGGCTCGGGCTGCCGTTCTTCCCGAGCGCGCATCTGCCGGACCTGGAGGCGTACTACCGCGAGCAGCTGGCCCTGCACGGCACCGAGGGCTGGACGATGATGCCCGCCGAGAAGACGCCCCTGCTGCACCTGAGCGAGGACCCGGACCGGGCATGGGCGCTGTACGGGCGGCACTTCCTGCACGAGGCGCGGATGTACGCGTCCTGGCAGTCCAAGGACATCCGCTCGGCCGTGCGGTCGACGGCGTCCACGGTGGAGGAGCTGCGCGCCGAGGGCGTCTACCGGATCGTGACGCCCGAGGAGTGCGCCGGGCTCGGCGCCGAGAGCCTGGTCCTGCACCCGCTGTGCGGCGGAATGCCGCTGGAGGAGGGGTGGCGCAGTCTGCGCCTGTTCACGGACGACGTACTGCCCCGGCTCCATGGGTGAGCCGGGGCAGTACGCGTTCGAGGAGAGAGGGGCAGCGGGGATTAGCCCATCTCCTCCAACGCCTTGCCCTTGGTCTCCTTCACGTACTTCAGTACGAAGGGGATCGAGAGGGCGGCGAAGATCGTGTAGATCACATAGGTCGCGGAGAGGTTCCAGTCGGCCAGCGACGGGAAGCTCGCGGTGATGGCCCAGTTGGCGATCCACTGCGCGGAGGCGGCGACGCCGAGGGCGGCGGCGCGGATCCGGTTCGGGAACATCTCGCCGAGGAAGACCCAGACCACCACGCCCCAGGACAGGGCGAAGAAGAGCACGAAGATGTGCGCGGCGACCAGGGCGATCCAGCCCTGGGTGGCGGGCAGCTTGCCGTCGACGAGGTCGTACGAGAAGGCCCAGGCCTCCAGGGCGAGGCCGACGGCCATGCCGACCGATCCGATGAGCGCCAGCGGCCTGCGGCCGATCCGGTCGACGAAGATCATCGCGATCACGGTGCCGATGATGTTGATGATCGACGTGGTGAACGAGTAGAAGAACGACTGCGTCGGGTCGACGCCGACCGACTGCCACAGCGTCGAGGAGTAGTAGAACGCGACGTTGATGCCGACGAACTGCTGGAAGACCGACAGGCCGATGCCGACCCAGACGATCGGCTTGAAGAAGAACGAGCCGCCCAGCAGGTCCTTGAAGGCCGACTTGTGCTCGCTCTTCATGGCGTGCTCGATCTCGGCGACGCGGGCGTCCAGGTCGATGTGCTCGCCCTCGACCTCCTTGAGCACCTCACGGGCGCGCGCGTCGCGGCCGGCCGAGATCAAAAAGCGCGGCGACTCGGGGATGGCGAAGGAGAGCAGGCCGTACAGGACGGCCGGGACGACCATCACGCCGAGCATGACCTGCCAGGCCTCCAGGCCCATCAGGTGTCCGCGCTGGTCGCCGCCCGCTGCGTTGAGGATGCCCCAGTTGACCAGCTGCGAGATCGCGATGCCGATGACGATGGCGGCCTGCTGGAAGGAGCCGAGCCGCCCGCGGTACGCGGCGGGGGCGACCTCGGCGATGTAGGCGGGGCCGATGACCGAGGCCATGCCGATGGCGAAGCCGCCGATGATGCGCCAGAAGGCCAGGTCCCACAGGGCGAAGGGGAGCGCGGAGCCGACGGCGCTGATGGTGAAGAGCACGGAGGCGATCTGCATACAGCGGATGCGGCCGATGCGGTCGGCGATCCGGCCCGCGGTGGCGGCGCCGATCGCGCAGCCGATCAGGGCGATCGCGATGACCTGGGCGAGCGCCGCTGAGCCGATGTCGTAACGGCCCCTGATGGCCTCGACGGCGCCGTTGATCACGGCGCTGTCGTAGCCGAAGAGGAAGCCGCCCATCGCGGCCGCCGCCGCGATGAAGATGACATGGCCGAGGTGGTCGGGGTGCGCCGTGCGGGCTCCCGAGGCCTGTGGCTGCGTAGTGCTGGTCACGTGAACTCCTGGGGCCGCCCGGCAGCGTCGCCGGGCGTTGGGGGCACTTCAAGTGGTGCACAACTTCAGGTCACCCACCACTTGAAGGTAAAAGCAACGTTGCAGAGAATATGCCTTCAAGTTTCGAAGTCAATAGGGGCAGACCTGTGAGTTGAGCGACCCTGGCGTGTCGCGCTTGTTCAAGTATTGAAGATGGGTTAGCGGAGGCGCTGGCTGATGACCTTGGAGACGCCGTCACCCTGCATGGACACGCCGTACAGCGCGTCCGCGACCTCCATCGTCCGCTTCTGGTGCGTGATCACGATCAGCTGCGAGGACTCCTGGAGCTCCTGCATGATCCGGATGAGCCGCTGCAGATTGGTGTCGTCGAGCGCCGCCTCGACCTCGTCCATCACATAGAACGGGCTCGGCCGTGCCTTGAAGATCGACACCAGCAGCGCCACGGCCGTCAGCGACCGCTCACCGCCCGAGAGCAGCGAGAGCCGCTTCACCTTCTTGCCCGGCGGCCGCGCCTCCACGTCCACACCGGTGGCGAGCATGTTGGAGGGATCGGTCAGGATCAGCCGCCCCTCGCCGCCCGGGAAGAGCCGCGAGAAGACGCCCTCGAACTCCCTGGCCGTGTCCCGGTACGCCTCCGTGAAGACCTGCTCGACGCGCTCGTCCACCTCCTTCACCACCTGAAGAAGGTCGGCCCGGGTCTTCTTCAGGTCCTCCAGCTGCTCCGAGAGGAACTTGTGCCGCTCCTCCAGCGCCGCGAACTCCTCCAGCGCGAGCGGGTTGACCTTTCCCAACTGCTGGTACGCCCGTTCGGCTGACCTCAGTCGCTTTTCCTGATCCGCGCGGTCGAAACCCACGGGCCGGTTGCGCGGGTGGTCCGGGTCCTCGGGAAGCTCCTCCCCCTCGGCGGGCGGGGACGGCGGCACCGGCTGGTCGGGGCCGTACTCCGCGACCAGCCCGGCCGGCTCCACCCCCAGCTCCTCCAGCGCCTTCGTCTCCAACTGCTCGATCCGCATGCGCTTCTCGGCACCGAGCACCTCGCCGCGGTGCACCGAATCCGTCAGCTTGTCGAGCTCGCCCTTGAGGTCGCGGCCGGTGGCCCGGGCGGCCGCCAGGTCCTGCTCGCGCGCGGCCTTGGCGGCCTCGGCCTCGGCCCGCTCCCGCTCGGCCCGCACCACCGAGACCTCGACGTGGGCGAGCAGGGTCCGCGCGCCCGCCGCCACGGCCGCCGCCACCCGGGCCTCGTGGCGCAGCCTCTCGCGCCGCTCCTCGGCCCGGGCGCGGGCCTCACGCTCGGCGCGGGCGCCCCGGTCGAGCGCGTCGGCCCGCCCGGCCAGGCCCTTCACCCGCTCCTCGTGCGTACGCAGCTGGAGTCGGGCCTCCATCTCGGTCTGGCGGGCGTTGGCCCCGTCGGCGGCGAGCCGGTCCCGTACGGAGGTGTCCGGCTCGTCCTGCACCGGCATCTCCTCGGCCACCAGGAGCCGCTCGGTCAGCTCCTCGGCCTCCTCAAGGGCCTTCTCCAGGGCCTCCTGGGCGCGGGCCGCGGCCGCCGCCGTGCGCTCGGCCTCGCCGGCGGCGCCGCGCGCCTGCCCGACGAGCCGCCCGAGCTGCTGGGCGACGGACGACTTCTCCCGGTCGGCGGCCCGGCGCCGCTCCCCCAGCTCCTCGACGCGCCCGGCGCACTGGGCCCGCCGCTCCCCCGCCGTCCGCTGGACCTCGGCGAGCTCCTCGCAGCGCACCGCGAGCTCGGCGAGTTCGGCGGCGGCCTCGTCGACCGACGCCTGCACCTCCAGCAGGCTGGGCGCCCCGGCGGATCCTCCGTGCGCGAAGTACGCCCCGAGCAGATCGCCCTCGGCGGTGACGGCGGTCAGGCCCGGCTGCGCGTAGACCAGGTCCTCGGCGTCCTCCAGGGTGCCCACGACCACGACCCCGCGCAGCAACTTCCGTACGGCGGGCAGCAGTTCCTCCGGGCCGCGCACCAGGTCCGCCGCGTACGGCGGCCCGCCCGGCCGTACGGGATCGGGCTCCTTGGGTCCCGGCAGCCCGCCCACCAGGAGCGCGGCCCGCCCGGCGTCCTGCTTGCGCAGCAGACGGATCGCCTCGGCGGCGGTGGCGGGTCCCGACACCGCGAGCGCGTCGGCGGCGGCGCCCAGGGCCGCGGCCACCGCCACCTCGTGGCCGGGCGCGACGGTGAGCAGCGCGGCGGCGGGGCCGAGCAGCCCGGCGAGCGAGTCCTGGGCGGCGAGCAGCGCGCCCGTGCCGTCCTTGCGGCGCAGGCCCAGGGCGAGCGCGTCGTGGCGGGCGGCCACCGCGGCACGTTTCCTCTCGGCGGCCGTGACCGCCTCCCGGGCGGCGCCCAGGGCCGCCTCGGCCTCGGCGAGCTCGCGCTTGGCGCGCTCGTGCGCCTCGCCGAGCTCGTGGTCGTCCGCGTCCAGGCCGTCGACCTCGGCCTTCAGCTGTTCGTACTCCTCCTGGGCCAGCGCCGCGCGCTCGGCCGCCTCGTCGCGCGCCGCCGCGAGCCGGTCGATCTCCGCCTGCGCCGAACCCGCCCTGCTCCGCGCCGCGTTGACCTGTCCGTGCAGCCGCGCCAGGCCCTCGCGCCGGTCCGCGATGGCTCGGGCCACATCCTTCAAACGACGCTCTTCCAGCGCGAGTTCCCGCTCCAGCTCGGCGCGGTGGGACGCGGTGTCCTCCAGGGCGCGCTCGGCCGCCTCGCGGGCCGCCTCCAGCTCCGCCTCCTGCTCCCGGATCCGGGCGGCCTCACGCTCCATGTCCTCCGGGTCGCGCCCGTGCCGCTCCTCCGGCGGCTGGGCGGTGGCGCTCTTCACGCGCGCGTCCGCGAGTGAGACGGTGCCCCGCACCCGCTCGGCCAGCTGCGACAGCTCGTACCAGGTCTGCTGGGCGCTCTGGAGACGGGGCGTGAGCCTGCGGACCTCGTCCTCCAGCTCCGCCTCGCGCGCGAGGGCGGCCTTCAGCTCGGCCTCGGCGCTGTCCTTGCGCTGCTTGAGCGCCGCCTCGTCCTCGATCTCGGCCCGCAGCGCCCGGCGCATCCGCACCAGGTCGTCGGCGAGCAGACGCAGCCGGGCGTCGCGCAGATCGGCCTGGATGACGGCGGCCCGGCGGGCGACGGCCGCCTGCCGGCCCAGCGGCTTGAGCTGGCGCCGCAGCTCGTCGGTGAGGTCCTGCACGCGCGCGAGGTTGGCCTGCATCGCGTCCAGCTTGCGCAGCGCCTTCTCCTTGCGCTTGCGGTGCTTGAGGACGCCGGCCGCCTCCTCGATGAAGGCCCGGCGGCCCATCGGGTCGGCGTGCAGCACCGAGTCGAGCTGGCCCTGCCCGACGATCACATGCATCTCGCGCCCGATGCCGGAGTCGGAGAGCAGCTCCTGGATGTCGAGCAGACGGCAGGTGTCGCCGTTGATCTGGTACTCGCTGCTGCCGCCCCGGAACATGATCCGGGTGATGGTGACCTCGGCGTAGTCGATGGGCAGGGCGCCGTCGGAGTTGTCGATGGTGAGGGAGACCTCGGCGCGGCCCAGCGGCGGGCGGCCGGTCGTCCCGGCGAAGATGACGTCCTCCATCTTGCCGCCGCGCAGCGACTTGGCGCCCTGCTCGCCCATGACCCAGGACAGCGCGTCCACCACATTGGACTTGCCGGAGCCATTGGGGCCCACCACACAGGTGATGCCGGGCTCGAACTTCAGTGTCGTCGCGGAAGCAAATGATTTGAACCCGCGCAGGGTGAGGGCCTTGAGGTGCACGCCGTCGGACTTTACTCTCCGCGCCCCGTGCCGCCCCGGGAAGGCGCACCCCGGCGGTTTCACCTCTGGCCACGCAGGGCACATCGGATGAGAAAGACCGCACGGAGCGGAGGGGCGGTGCGGGCGAGCGGCAAAGACCGGCGGCGAAGACCGGCGGCAAAGACCGGCGGCGAAGACGGTCCGGGCAAGAAAGAAGGGACGCCGAGGCGTCCCTTGCATATCTATCTCTGGAGAGTGGATCTCACCTACGGGCCTTCAGGTGCGGCCCCGGATCAGGTGAGCGCAGGCTCCGCCTGGGGTACGTCGATGTCGATGCCTTCGAGCAGCGAGTCTCCGCGATGCGAAGCAACGGCAGCGGACAGCGCGTCCTTCTCGGACTGGATCCGTACGAGCTCGGACTCTAGGTCCTGGACACGCTGCTGGAGCCGTCGCATCTCGGCGAGGAGTCGCGGGTCGGAACCGCCGACGTAACCGAGAAGCGCCTTTGCCATGATGGATGGTCCTCCACAATGAGTGACCGACCGAAGCGGTTGGGTCGTGAGGGAATCGCACCCGCGGTGCTTGGACTTGACTGTGTTCTTCATGCCAAACAGCTAAGGTGCGCGGGGCTTCCAGCGTCTCACCAAAAAGTTTGACGGTCAACACGATCACGCCCCGTATCGGCGGGCAGTCCGGGGGCCGTCCGGCCGGGACGCACCCGGCGAGGCCTCTCCTCGGAGCCCTGGGGGCGTGGAGATCATCCTTCTAGCGGCAGCCTTGCACGCCGGAGGGCGATTGGCAACAACGAAGTCGTACGAGGTCAGGGGCCCCGGACCCGGACCGACCGACTGGTACGCGGCCCCCGGGCAGCGATGCGGGCGGCCGGGCCGTCCTAGCGGATCGCGAAACTGTCGTAGCCGCCGCGGGGCGTGGCCCAGATCTCGGTGACTCCGTCGACCCTGCCGGGTGTGTCGCCGTCCCTCAGCCACTCCAGCAGACGGTGGCATTTATCACGCGGCCCCTCGGCCACGACCTGCACCCTCCCGTCGTCGAGGTTCAGCGCGAACCCGACGAGGCCGCCGATCTCCAAAGCGTTTGCCCTGGTGAACCAGCGGAAGCCCACTCCCTGTACTCGGCCGCGTACCCAGGCGGTGAGCCGTGCATCTTCGTTCATGGGTGCACGCTAACCGGCCAATACCTCACGGAGCACTTCGCCCTCTTGCGTCATGGCGTACAGTCCCGACGCAATGAGCCTCACCCGTTCGGACTAGCATCCGTCGCCCCGTACGGGGCCTGGGGCCCAGGGACCACAGCACCGAAGCAATGAGGGAGACCCTCTGATGGGACGCCATCGTCGCTCCGCCGCGCCCGCCGGGAAGCGGCCCGTGCGCACCGGGCTGCTCGGCGCGTCCGCCGCCGTGGCGGTGGGCGCAGTAGCCATAGCCTCCGGCCTGCTGCCGGGCGGCTCGTCCTTCGAGCTCAACGGCGGGCCCACGGGCGAGCGCGTCCAGGCCGACGGCACCCCCTCCTCCGATCTGCGTCAGCAGGGCGGCGAGGCCGTGAAGCCGACCAGCGCGGCCCCCTCGGCACCGGTCACCTCGCCGAGCACCCACGCACCGCTCACCTCTCCCTCGGCCACGCCCTCCCGGAAGCCGTCGCCGGCCGCGCCGACTCCGACGCGGGAGAAGACGTCCGCCCCGGTGGCCGCGCCGAAGACGGCCAAGCCGTCCGCGCGGCCGTCCAAGGCGAAGGTCATTCCGGAGCAGCGGCAGATCAAGGCGCCCAGCGCCGAGCAGGCGGCCGCTGCCACCATCGTCTCGCTGGTCAACCAGCAGCGCGCACAGGCCGGCTGCAGCCCGGTGAAGGCCGATGCCTCGCTGGCGGCGCTGGCCACCGCGTTCAGTGACGACATGGCGGCGCGCGGCTTCTTCGACCACACCGACCCGGACGGCAAGAGCCCCTGGGACCGGGCCGCGAAGGCGGGCGTCGGCAATCTGGGCGGCGAGAACATCGCCCGCGGCCAGGCGGACGCCAAGGCGGTCATGGAGTCCTGGATGAACAGCCCGGGCCACCGGGCGAACATCCTGAACTGCGACTACAAGACGCTCGGCGTCGGCGTGCACTTCGCCGAGGGCGGCCCGTGGTGGACGCAGGACTTCGGCTTCTGAGCCGCCGGACCCCGCCGCACACACAGCTCACCCGACACAGCGCTAACTTCTGGTTAGCGCTGTGTCGTCGTATGGTGAGAGGTATGGAAGAGACCGCCACCGCCGACCCCGCGGACCTGCCGTTCGACGTCTTCTCCAAGGCGTGCCCCTCCCGCGGCACCCTTGAGCACGTCACCGGCCGCTGGGGCAGCCTCACCCTGGGCGCGCTCCACGAGGGAAGCTTCCGCTTCAACGAGCTGCGGCGGCGGGTCGACGGCGTGAGCGAGAAGATGCTCTCCCAGACGCTGCACGCGCTGGAGCGCGACGGGCTCGTCCACCGCGAGGCCCAGCCGACCAACCCGCCACGCGTCGACTACACCCTGACCCCTCTGGGGTACGAGGTCGCCGGACGGCTCCTCGGGCTGATCCACCTGATGGAGGACCGGATGCCGTCGGTCCTCGAAGCCCGCGAGCGCTACGACACGGTGCGCGGCGCGCGCTGACAGCGCGGGCAGAAGTAACTGGACCGGTTCATCCAGGGGCGCCGGCGCATCGGAGTGCCGCACCGGCGGCAGGGCTCGCCCTCGCGCCCGTACGCGTCGAGTGAGCGGTCGAAGTACCCCGACTCGCCGTTCACATTGACGTAGAGGCTGTCGAAGCTGGTGCCGCCGACGGCGAGCGCCGCGTTCATCACGTCCCGTACGTGGCCGAGGAGTTCGGCGCACTTGGGGCGCGTGAGGGTCGAAGTGGGGCGCTCGTAGTGCAACTTGGCACGCCACAGCGCCTCGTCCGCGTAGATGTTGCCGACCCCGCTGATGAGCGACTGGTCGAGCAGAGCGCGCTTGACGGTCGTGCGCCGCAGCCGCAGCGCGGTGAAGAAGGCGTCGTCGTCGAAGAGTTCGTCGAGCGGGTCGCGCGCGATGTGGGCGATCACATCGGGCAGCCCGTCCGGGGTGTTGTCGTGGAGCGAGAGGCCGCCGAAGGTCCGCTGGTCCACGAAGCGCAGCTCGGTGCCCCCCGCCGCGGAAGCGGCTGATGTCACAGCGTCCTGGAAGCGCAGCCGGATCCGCAGGTGCTTCTCGTCGGGCGCGCTCTCGGGCTGCACCAGGAGCTGCCCGCTCATCCCGAGGTGCCCGAGCACCGACTGACCGGTGTCCGCCAGGGGCAGCCACAGATACTTTCCGCGCCGCCGGGCCACCCCGATGCGGTGCCCCTTGAGCCGGGCCGCGAAGTCCGCCGCGCCGGCCGGGTGGCGGCGCACGGCCCGGGGGTGCAGCACGTCCACGTGGTCCACGGTGCGCCCGGCCACCCAGCGCTCCAGACCCCGCCGCACGACTTCGACCTCGGGCAGTTCGGGCACGGGTTCCTCCGGAGGGGCGGGTGGACGCGGGGCTGACCGCAGCGTATCCCCGGCGGTGGGCGGCCCCCGGCCCGGGTACGGAAAAACCCCTGCCCGTACGGAATCCGTACGGGCAGGGGTTCAGGAAACGGTCAGGCTGCCGGGTCGGCGGCGGGGGTCGGCGTCCCGCCCTCCGGCTCGGCGACGGCGGCCTCGGCCTCCGCCTTGGCCTTCGCGAGCCGCTCGTCGGCGGACGCGCTGATCGCGCGCCACGCCGATTCCGCGGCCTGCTGCTCCGCTTCCTTCTTGCTGCGGCCGGTGCCGGTGCCGTACGAGACACCACCGACGCGGGCGGCAGCAGTAAAGGTCTTCTCGTGGTCGGGACCCGTCTCGGAGACCAGGTACTCCGGAACGCCGAGGCCTTCGGCCGCGGTGAGCTCCTGGAGACTGGTCTTCCAGTCCAGGCCGGCCCCGAGGTTCGAGGACTTCTCGATCAGGGGGTCGAAGAGCCGGTGGACGAGCTCGGAAGCCGCCCCAAGACCCTGGTCCAGATAGACCGCGCCGATCACCGCTTCAAGGGTGTCGGCGAGGATGGAAGCCTTGTCCCGGCCGCCCGTGCCCTCTTCGCCCCGGCCTAGCCGGATGAAGGAGCCGAGGTCGAGCCCACGGCCCACCTGCGCCAGCGCACGAGAGTTGACCACCGCGGCCCGGAGCTTGGCCAACTGGCCTTCCGGGAGATCGGGGTGGGTGCGGTACAGCGTGTCGGTGACGACAAGACCGAGCACCGAGTCCCCGAGGAACTCGAGCCGTTCGTTGGTCGGCAGACCGCCGTTCTCGTACGCGAACGAACGATGGGTCAGTGCACGCACCAGAAGGGCGGACTCAAGGTGATACCCGAGCCGCCCTTCCAGAAGCGTGTGGGACGAGGCCGAGTTGTTGTCGCTACTGCCCGCCTTCTTGGCGCCGGCATTCGACAGATCAGACATCGGGCCTCTCACCAGCCGCTCAGACCTCGAGGACCTGGCGCTTGTTGTAGGTGCCGCAGCTCGGGCACGCGATGTGCTGGAGCTTCGGCTCCTGGCAACGCTCACACGAAACCAGGGTGGGGACCGCAGCCTTCCACTGCGACCGGCGGTGGCGCGTGTTGCTGCGCGACATCTTCCGCTTCGGAACAGCCACGGCTACTTCTCCTGCTTCTCGGCGGCGCGCTGCACGTCAGAGGCAGTGCCGCTCATGTTGTCCTTCTCGCCGTCCTGGATGGTCCCGGCGAGTCCTTGCAGTGCCGCCCAACGGATGTCGACGGCATCGTGGTGGTGGTCGGGGTCGTCCTCAAGCCTGAATCCACAGGTGGAACACAGGCCGAGGCAGGTCTCCCGGCACACCGGCTGCATCGGCAGTGCGAGCACCACCGCATCACGCAGCACTGGCTCAAGGTCGAAAAGTCCGTCCTCAAGCGGGATGGTGTCCTCGTCCTCGGCGTCGTCGGCCGGCTCCGCCTGCTTGCTGCGGCTCCGGTCGTCGGCGTCAGGGTACGAGAACAACTCCTGGAAGTCCGCATCGAGCGCGAGCTCAAGCGGCTCCAGACACCTTACGCACTCGCCCTCGGCCGATGCACGGGAGGTGCCTGTGACAAGCACCCCTTCCATGACCGACTCCAGGCGGAGCTCGATCTCCACCGGCGCGCCCTGGGGCACTCCGATGACGCCGTCGATCCCGAGATCGGCGGGCGCCTCGACCGTGCGGGAGATCCGCTGGAGGGCACCGGGACGCCGCCCCAGCTCGTGTGTGTCGAACACGAGAGGGTTGCGGTGGTCGAGGTGCGTACTCAGGGTTCTTCCTGCTTTCGGATCGTGGAGGGTGGCCGCCATGCGTCGCCGTGGGTGCGGCGACGCGCGGGCAGCGTTGATCGCGGACGTACGCGCGACCGAAGAGCCAGGATACTGGACGGGCCGCGATTGACCCAATCCGGGCTCCGCGAGGCCGTCCGCGCTAGCGCCCCTGCTCGTACTGACGCAGCTGTTCCAGGTCGATCATGCTCGTGTCGAAGAGGCTGGTCTCGTCCAGGGCGCCCTGCGGCGGGTGCGCGGGCTGCGGGACGGCCTGCTGTTGCTGGTGTCCGTACGCCTGCGGGTCGTAGCCGTACGGATCCTGCTGCTGCGGCTGCTGCTGCTGCTGGTCGTAGCCGTACTGGGCGTACTGCTGCTGGGGCTGCTGCTGGTAGGCGTACGGGTCCTGCTGGGGCTGGGCCTGGGCCTGCCCGTAGCCGTACGGGTCGTAGACCTGCGCCGGGACCTGGGCCTGCTGGGGCTGGGCGGCGGCCTGCGGCTGGGGGTCCGTGAGGTCGGCCAGGCCCGCGAGGTAGTCCGCGTCGCTGGTGTGGCCCCCGAAGGCCCCCGCGGCGTCCTGGGCGGCCATGTGCGCGCCCAGCTCGTCGCTGGCGATCCGGCCGTGCAGGGTCTCGCGGCCGCGGCCGACCGCTTCGAGGGTCTTGGCGAGGACGGCCTCGAAGGCGCCGAGTTTGGTGTCGATGTACTCGTCGGCACGCCGGATCAGGGTCTGCGGGTCGGGGCTGTACTCGGGGGCGTCCGCGTCGGCCTGCCCCTGCTCGTCCAGACCGGGGCCGCGGCCGAGCAGCTTCTCGCGGCCGCGGTCGACCGAGCCGATGGTCTTGGTGAGGACGACCTCGAAGTTGGCCAGCTTGGAGTCGACGTAGTCGTCGGCCTCGGCGCGGATCTCGTCGGCCTCGCGCTTGGCGTCGGCGAGGATGCGGTCGGCCTCGTCCTGCGACTGCCGGGCGACCGCCGTGTCGGAGATCAGCGTGCCCCGCTGGGCGTGCGCGGACTCGATGATCCGCTCGGCCTCCTGGCGGGCCTGCTCGACCATCTGCTCGCGGCCGCCGATCAGCTCCTGGGCCTGGGCGAGGGAGCCGGGCAGGGCCTGGCGCACCTCTTCCAGGAGCGCGAGCAGCTCGGCGCGGTTGACCACGCACGAGGCCGACATGGGCATGGAGCGGGCGCCGGAGACCACACCGACGATCTCGTCCAGCTTCTTCTGCACGTCCACCGTGTGCTCGCCACTCTCTACGACTGGTTGGGAGACGGACGGGACGACTGTAAGGCCAGTCGGGTCCCGCACGACACCAGCTGACGGGCTGTCAGCTCAGCGCCGCTCGGCGATCCGCGCGACCAGTGCCTCATGGACGGGGGGAGGCAGCAGGTGGGAGACGTCTCCGCCCCAGGCCGCGACCTCCTTGACCAGCGAGGACGACAGGAAGCTGTACGTCGGGTTGGTGGGCACGAACAGGGTCTCGACGCCCGAGAGCCCGTTGTTCATCTGCGCCATCTGGAGCTCGTAGTCGAAGTCGCTGACCGCGCGCAGGCCCTTCACGATGGCGGGGATGTCGCGCTGCTTGCAGAAGTCGACCAGCAGGCCGTGGAAGGACTCGACCTCCACGTTGCCGAAGTCGGCGGTCACCTCACGGATCATCCCGATCCGCTCCTCGATGGTGAACAGGCCCTTCTTCGACTGGTTGATCATCACCGCGACGTGCACCACGTCGTACAGCTTGGAGGCGCGGGCGATGATGTCGAGATGTCCATTGGTGATGGGGTCGAACGACCCCGGACAGACGGCTCGGCGCAACTGAAGTCCCTCGCTCCCGGTCATGGTGCGTCTTCGCACGTAGAGGCGGCGCGACCGTACCAAAGCGTGCCCTCGCCGTAACGACGGGCCCGCAGTGGCTCGAACCCCTGCGGCCAGCCGAATTCTCCGCCTCTGGTGCTGCGCTCCACGGTGACCAGGCACTCGTCGGCGAGCCAGCCCTGAGTGCGGAGTGTGAGGAGGATCTCGCGAAGATCGTCATCGGTCACGGCGTACGGCGGGTCGAGAAACACCACGTCAAAGGGGGTTTCGGGGGCCGGGCCCGCAACGATCTGCTCCGCTTTTCCGTTACGTACCTCCGCGCCCGGAAGGCCCAGTACGCGCACGTTGTCGCGGACGGTCTTCACGGCCCGGGCGTCGGCCTCGACGAGCAGCGCGTGCGAGGCGCCCCGGGAGAGCGCCTCCAGGCCGACCGCGCCCGACCCGGCGTACAGATCCGCGACCCGGATCCCCTCCAGCGTGCCGAGCAGGGCCTCCCAGGTGGAGAAGAGGCCCTCGCGCGCGCGGTCGGAGGTGGGGCGGGTGCCGTTGCCCGGCGGTACGGCCAGGCGGCGTCCGCCGGCCCGGCCGGCGATCACGCGGGTCATCTGAGTCCTTGTCGGTGTACGTACGTCACTGGTGTCCCCCAGTTTCTCAGAACCCGGCGCGGATGCCGCGCCCCGGCCGGGCCGCTTCCCGTCAGCCCTTGTCGAGGTACTGCTCGCGGTCCTTGTCGAGCAGGGCGTCCAGCGCCGTCCGCAGTGCGGGCAGCCGTTCCAGATCCGGGTCCTGGCCCACCACCGCCACCGCCTCCTCGCGAGCCGCCGCGATCACCTCCTCGTCCTCGATGACCGCGAGCATCCGCAGCGACGAGCGCACACCCGACTGGGCCTGGCCCAGCACATCGCCCTCGCGGCGCTGCTCCAGGTCGATCCGGGAGAGCTCGAAGCCGTCCAGGGTCGCGGCCACCGCGTTGAGCCGGGCCCGGGCGGCGCTCGCCTCCGGCATCTCGGTGACCAGCAGGCACAGGCCCGGGGCCGAGCCACGGCCGACGCGGCCGCGCAGCTGGTGCAGCTGCGAGACGCCGAACCGGTCCGCGTCCATGATCACCATCGCGGTGGCGTTCGGCACGTTCACCCCGACCTCGATGACCGTGGTCGCGACCAGCGCGTCCACGTCGCCGGCCGCGAACCGGCGCATCACGTCGTCCTTGTCGTCGGGCTGCATCCGGCCGTGCAGCACCTCGACGCGCAGCCCCTGGAGCGGGCCCTTCCGCAGCTGCTCGGCGGTGTCGAGGACGGCGAGCGGCGGGCGCTTCTCCGCCTCGTCCTCGGCGGACTTCTTCTTGGCCGCCTTCTTCTGGTCCGCCTCGTCCGCTGAGTCACCGATGCGCGGACACACCACGTACGCCTGATGTCCCTTGGTGACCTCCTCGCGGACCCGCTCCCAGGCGCGCGCCAGGAAGTGCGGCTTGTCCTGGGCGGGGACGACATGGCTGGCGATGGGTGAACGCCCCGCCGGGAGCTGGTCCAGGACCGAGGTCTCCAGATCACCGAAGACGGTCATCGCGACCGTGCGCGGAATCGGCGTCGCCGTCATCACCAGGAGGTGCGGCGGCTGCTTGCCCTTGCCGCGCAGGGCGTCGCGCTGCTCGACACCGAAGCGGTGCTGCTCGTCCACCACGACCAGGCCCAGATCGTGGAACTGCACCTTGTCCTCGATCAGCGCGTGCGTGCCGATCACGACCCCCGCCTCGCCGGTGACCAGGTCGAGCAGCGCCCGGCGGCGGGCGGCCGTGCCCATCGAGCCGGTGAGCAGCACGACCTTGGTGCCGAGGTCGGACCCGCCCAGCATCCCGCCCTCGGCCAGCTCGCCCATCATCTCGGTGATGGACCGGTGGTGCTGCTGGGCCAGGACCTCGGTCGGGGCGAGCATGGCGGCCTGGCCGCCGCTGTCGACCACGGCGAGCATGGCGCGCAGCGCCACCATGGTCTTCCCCGACCCCACCTCGCCCTGGAGCAGCCGGTGCATCGGGTGTTCGGTGGCCAGGTCGTCGAAGATCTCCTTGGAGACCTTGCGCTGGCCGTCGGTGAGGGTGAAGGGCAGTTTGGCGTCGAAGGCGTCGAGCAGGCCGTCGGGGGCGGGCCTGCGCGCCACGGCGGGCAGTTGCGTGTCCGCGAACCGCCGCCGGGCCAGTGCCACCTGGAGGACGAACGCCTCGTCCCACTTCAGCCGCTGGCGGGCCTGCTCCACGTCGTCCTTGCTGTGCGGGCGGTGGACCTTGAGCAGCGCCTCGGGCAGCGGGACGAAGCCACGGCCCTCCCGCAGGGAGGGGGGCAGCGGGTCTGCGGCCTCCTGGGCACTGGGCAGCACCGCGTCGACCGCCTTGGCGATCTTCCAGGACTCCAGGCCCTTGCAGGCGGGGTAGATCGGGATGAGCGCGCCCGCCCAGGAGTCCACCACGTCGGCGGAGTCGTCGCCCTCGGCGCTCAGCTTCGCGTACGTGGGGTGGGCGAGCTGGAGGCGGCGGTTGAACAACGACACCTTGCCCGCGAACATCGCGCGGCTGCCGGGCAGCAGCTCCTTGTGCGGCTTGTGGATGCCGCGGCCGAAGAAGACCAGCTGGAGGCGGCCGCTGCCGTCGGTGATGGTGATCTCCAGGCGCTGGCCGCGGCCGCCGTTGAACGTGTGCACGCGCGCGTCGGCCACCTGGGCGACGACCGTGACGTCCTCGTCGAGGGGCAGCTCGGCCAGCTTCGTCAGCTGGCCGCGCTCCTCGTACCGCCGCGGGTAGTGGTGGAGGAGGTCGCCGACCGTGTGCAGGTCGAGCTGCTCGGCCATCACCTTCGCGGTGGGTCCGCCGAGCAGCTTCTTGAGGGGTTCATCGAGCGCAGGCACGCGATCCATTGCACACCACGCCACTGACATCCCGCAGGATCCCCCGGCCCCCTGTGGACAACTCGCCGCGTACGGCGGCCACTCGGCCGGCCCCTCGACCGGCTGCTCGACCCGCTACTCGCCCCGCTACTCGACGCCGATCAGCAGCGGGGCGCTCTGGTTGCCGCCGTCGTAGACGACGGTGTCCACCGCCAGATGGGCCTCGCGCACATGGGCCTCGATGCCGGGCGCCAGGTCCGCCGGGGCGTCGGCGGCCAGCACCAGGGTGACCAGCTCGCCGCCCGCCGCCAGCATCCGGTCCAGGACCGCCTTGGCCGTACGGGCCAGGTCCTGCCCGATCACGGCCACGTCGCCGTCGATGAGGCCCAGCACGTCCCCGGCCTGGCAGATGCCGGCCGTGGTCCACGACTGCCGCTCGGCGACGGCCAGTTCGGCGTACCGGGTGGCGCCGGCCGCCGCGGTCATCGCGACCACGTCCTCGTCGAAGCGGCGGTCGGGGGCGTGCACCGCGAGCGCGGCGAGGCCCTGGACGGCGGACCGGGTGGGGATGAGCGCGACCCGTACGCCCTCGGTGCGCGCCTGCTCCACGGCCGCGGCGGCGGTATGGCGCAGCTCGGCGTCGTTGGGCAGCAGGACGACCTCGCGCGCGTGGGCGCGGCGGATCGCGTCGACGAGCTCGCCGCTGGCCGGGGGCTCGCCGGGCCGGGCCAGGACGGCGGTCGCCCCGGCCTCGGCGCACAGCCCGGCCAGGCCCTCACCGGGCACGACCGCGACGACGGCCCGCTGGACCTGCTCGCGCGGCTCGGGGCGGGCCCCGAAGTGGGTGATGCGGATCCGGTACGGCCGCCCGGCCTCCACGCCCGCCTCGACCGCCGCGCCCGCGTCGTCCACGTGTACGTGGACGTTCCACAGCCCGTCGCCGCCGACGACCACCAGGGAGTCCCCGAGCGCGTCCAGGCGGCCCCGCAGCCGGGCCACGGCCTCGTCCCCGGCCTCCAGGAGGTAGATCACCTCGAAGGCCGGACCGGCGCTCTCGGCGGGGTCGGCGGGGCAGGAGTGCGGGTCGAGCGGCGGATGCGCCTCGTGCCGTACGGGCGCGGCCTCGCCGGTGAGCGCCTGCGCCAGCGCCCCCAGGACCGTCACCAGACCCCAGCCGCCCGCGTCCACGACCCCGGCACGGCCGAGGACCGCGAGCTGCCCGGGCGTCTCCTCCAGGGCCCGCCGGGCGCCGCCGTAGGCCGCGGTGGCCACGGCCGCCGCGTCGCCGTCCACCCCGAGGGCCGCCTCGGCCGCGGCCCTCGCCACCGTCAGGACCGTGCCCTCGACCGGGTGCGCGACCGCCTCGTACGCCGACTCGGCGGCCCGGCGCAGGGCCCCGGACAGATCCGTGCCGCGCTCGGCGAGCACCTCGGCCATGCCGCGCAGCAGCTGGGAGAGGATGGTGCCGGAGTTGCCGCGGGCGCCGACGAGGGCGCCGTGCGCCATGGCCCGTATGACGTCGGGCGTCTCCGGCACCTCGGTGTACGCGGCGAAGACCGCCTCGACCGCCTGGTGGGCGGACTCCACGGTCAGATAGAGGTTGGTGCCGGTGTCCCCGTCCGCGACGGGGTAGACGTTGACCGCGTCGATCTCCTCGCGGTCCCGGCCGAGCCCGTCCAGGGCCAGCGAGCACCAGGTGCGCACCGCGACGGCGTCGAAAGCCCGCCCGTCTCCCGCCACCGCCCTCAACGGAGGCCTTGCGGGCCGCCCCTCCTTCTCGTGCACCTGGTGTCCTCCTTGGGCGGCCGGTGAGCTGCGGGCCAGCAGCAGGGTAGACCCGCGGAGGGGCTCTGGCCCGGGGTGGGGTGCGGCGGCGGTCATGGTAGTTTCGTATCTCGGGAGCAGCCGTTGTATGCTGCTCCGGTTGCCCGGCGAGAGTCGGGCCATTCCCCCGGCAAGCCACTTCAGATCTCTGATTCCGGTGCGCCGGATTTCACTGTAAGTGCATCTGAAGTTTTGGAGTGACCCGTGGCTGCCAACTGCGACGTTTGCGGCAAGGGGCCGAGCTTCGGCAACAACATTTCGCACTCGCACCGCCGTACGTCTCGTCGCTGGAACCCGAACATCCAGCGTGTGCGTGCCGTGGTCGGTCGGACGCCGAAGCGGCTCAACGTCTGCACCTCGTGCATCAAGGCCGGCAAGGTCTCGCGCTAACACGCGACGTTTCGTCGTAGCGCAGCCCCTGCGGTTGCCTTAAAAAGCCGGTCCACCTCGGTGGGCCGGCTTTTTGCCGTGTCCGTTCAGGCTGCGGGAGCGCTCCGCTGGGAGTGCGGTCTGTCATCTGCGGGCCGGCGGGGGCTTGTCGCGCAGTTCCCCGCGCCCCTTACGGGGTGCGGAACCGCCACCCGTGATCCACCGGGCCGATCCCCGCCCCCAGCGCGAAGCCCTGCGTGATCGCGCCCGTCACGTACTCCTTCGCCTGCCTCACCGCCTCCGGGACCGTCAGCCCCTTGGCCAGGCCCGACGCCACCGCCGATGCCAGGGTGCAGCCCGTGCCGTGGGTGTGGCGGTTGTCGTGGCGAGGGGCTCGGAGCCAGTGCTCCTCCGTGCCGTCGGTGAGCAGGTCGATCGCGTCGCCCGGGAAGTGGCCGCCCTTGATCAGGGCCCAGCGGGGGCCGAAGGCGAGGATCGCCCCGGCCGCCCGCCGCATCCCGTCCTCGTCCTCGACCCGTACGCCCGTGAGCTGCGCCACTTCGTCCAGGTTGGGTGTGGCCACGGTCGCGGTCGGCAGCAGCCTTTTCCGTACGGATTCCAGCGCCTCGGCGGCGAGCAGCGCGTCGCCGTGCTTGGAGACGCCCACGGGGTCCACGACCACCGGCGCGTCCGTGCCGGACAGGAGTTCCGCCACGGTCTCCACCAGGGCGGCGGACGAGAGCATCCCCGTCTTCACCGCCTGGACGCCGATGTCGTCGACGACCGAGCGGTACTGCATCCGGACCGCCTCGGCGGGCAGCTCCCAGGCGCCCTGGACGCCCAGCGAGTTCTGCGCGGTCACCGCGGTGATCACGCTCATCCCGTGGACGCCCAGGGCCAGCATCGTCTTGAGGTCGGCCTGGATGCCCGCGCCGCCGCCGGAGTCGGAACCGGCGACGGTCAGCACCCGGGGCGGCGCGGCGCTCACTCCTCGTCCCCGAAGTGGTCCCAGCCGCCCTTGGCGGTCCAGGGCGCGCCGTCGACAGTGACCTGGGGCAGCGCCGAGGGGTTGAGCACCTCCCCGATGACCTTCCAGCGGGCGGGCAGCTTCACATCCGGCGGGAAGGTCGCCACGATCGCGTGGTCCTCTCCCCCGGTCAGCACCCACTGGAGCGGGTCGACGCCGACCGCCTGGCCGATGTCGTTCATCTGCGTCGGGATGTCGATCAGGCCCGAGCGCAGGTCGATACGGACCTTGCTCGCCTCCGCGATGTGCCCGAGGTCCGCCACCAGGCCGTCGCTGACGTCCGTCATGGCGGTGGCGCCGAGCCCGGCGGCCGCGGGGCCCGCGTGGTACGGCGGCTCCGGGCGGCGGTGGGCCTCCACGAAGGCGCGCGGCGAGCGGAAGCCGCGTGAGAGGACCGCGTAACCCGCCGCCGACCAGCCCAGCCAGCCGGTCACCGCGACCACGTCGCCGGGCTGCGCGCCGCCGCGGGTCACCGGCTCGTGGTTGCGCAGGTCGCCGAGGGCGGTGATGGCGACGGTGATGGTGTCGCCGCGGACCACGTCGCCGCCGACCACGGCCGCCCCCGCGACCTGGCACTCGTCGCGGATCCCGTCCATCAGCTCGACCGGCCAGGTGGCCGGGAGCTCGGCCGGGACGACCAGGCCGAGCAGCAGCGCGGTCGGGACCGCGCCCATGGCGGCGATATCGGCCAGATTCTGCGCGGCGGCCTTGCGGCCCACGTCGTACGCGGTCGACCAGTCGCGCCGGAAGTGGCGGCCCTCCAGGAGGATGTCCGTGCTCGCCACCACCCTGCGGTCGGGTGCGGTCACGACCGCGGCGTCGTCGCCGGGGCCGATCCGTACCGCGGGGGTCGAGGTGAGCCGGGAGGTCAGCTCCCTGATGAGCCCGAACTCCCCCAACTCGCCCACAGTGCCTTTCACCGTGCCACCTCTCATCCTCTTACCCCTTGGCACCCGGCGCGCTCGCGGTCGCGAGCGGTCACCTCGGTGGGTACCGTCGACACATACGTCAACTTCTGCTGCGCGCACGCGGATGTGCGAGCGCCCGCGCCTGCGCGGTACTCCCCCGGGCGCACGGCGACGCGATACCGTGGCGTCTCTTTCTTCCCCCCTTGGGCCTCCCCGCCGTAGGGAGGGGACATGATCCTCGTGGCCGCCCTGGAGGTTCCGTGGTACAGGCGTACATCCTCATCCAGACCGAGGTGGGCAAGGCGTCGACCGTCGCCGAGACCATCGCAAAGATTCCGGGAGTGATCCAGGCCGAGGACGTCACCGGGCCGTACGACGTGATCGTGCGCGCCCAGGCGGACACGGTCGACGAGCTGGGCCGCATGGTGGTCGCCAAGGTCCAGCAGGTGGACGGGATCACCCGCACCCTGACCTGCCCCGTGGTTCATCTGTAGCCCCCGCTTACCCTTGACCGGTGACTTCTCCGCGCCGCCGTCCGCCGCTCGTCCTGCCCGCGGTCGCCATGCTCATGGCGGCCGCGGGCTGTTCTTCCTCGTCCGACGCCGACGCGGGGGTCGCGGTTCCCTCGCCGACGGCGAAGGAGGCGGCCGCCTGCGCGGCGCTGGACAAGGCGCTGCCGGACACCGTGGCCGGGCAGAAGCGGCACGACCCCACCCCTGACTCACCGCTGACGGCCCGATGGGGGAACGGGGACGCGGAGATCGTACTGCGCTGCGGCATTCCGCGACCCGAGGAGATGTCGGATCCGAAGCTCCCGGGCGTCGGCGTGGAGGGCGTCGACTGGACCGTGCAGCAGCGCGACGAGGGGCCCCGCTTCATCACGCAGTACCGGGACCCCTATGTCGAGCTGCGAACGGGGAAGCGGTACGCGAACGACGCGTCCGTGCTCCAGCCGTTCGGCGCCCCCGTCCGCAAGGCCATCCCGAAGACGGTGTAGGGGCTGTCCGGTGGGCCTGGTCGGCACGCGGGTGTCCGGCACGCCCATCTGCGGCGTTGTCGTCAATCACCGACGCTCCGCGTCGCCTCGATCCTCCGCCTCGCAGCTGGACGCACCAGACACCCGCTCACCAGCACCGAAATCACACCCCGCACCGAAGCCGACCAGACCCACCGGACAGCCCCTAGCGCAGGCCCGTCGAACGGCGCAGCGCCGCGTCGATCAGCCGGTCCACCAGCTCCGCGTAGTCCACGCCCGTCGCCTCCCACATCCGCGGGTACATCGAGATCGGCGTGAACCCCGGCATCGTGTTGATCTCGTTGATCACGAACTCGCCGTTCTCCTGGAGGAAGAAGTCCGCCCGGACCAGCCCCTCGCAGGACGCGGCCTCGAACGCCTCCACGGCGAGCCGGCGCACCTCGGCGGTGGCCTCGGCGCCGATCGGCGCGGGCACGATCCCGTCGGCCGAGTCGATGTACTTGGCCTCGAAGTCGTAGAAGGCGTGGTCGCTGACCGGCGGGATCTCCGCCGGCACGCTCGCGCGCGGCCCGTCCTCGAACTCCAGGACGCCGCACTCGATCTCACGGCCGCGCAGCAGCGACTCGACCAGGAACTTGGGGTCGTGGCGCCGCGCCTCCTCGATGGCCTCGTCCAGGCCGTCGAAGGAGTCGACCTTGGTGATCCCGAAGGAGGATCCGGCCCGGGCCGGCTTGATGAACAGCGGCCAGCCGTACTCGCCCGCGAACGCGGCGATCCGCTTGCGGGCGCCCTGCTCGTCCTGCTCCCACTCGCGCGGCCGGACCACCAGGTAGGGGCCGACGGACAGCCCGAACGAGGTGAACACCCGCTTCATGTAGTCCTTGTCCTGGCCGACGGCCGAGGCGAGCACGCCCGAGCCGACGTAGGGGACGCCGGAGAGCTCCAGGAGGCCCTGGAGGGTGCCGTCCTCGCCGTACGGGCCGTGGAGCACCGGGAAGACGACGTCGACCTCGCCGAGCGCCTTGGGGACCGCGCCGGGCTCCGTGTAGACGACCTCGCGGTTGCCCGGGTCCACGGGCAGCACGACGCCGCCCTCGGCGGACTCGGCGAGCTCCGCCACGCTGGGCACCTTGCGGTCGGCGATGGCCATCCGCTCCGGCTCGTCGGCGGTGAGCGCCCAGCGGCCGTCCGTCGTGATGCCGATGGGCAGCACGTCGTACTTCGTACGGTCGATGGCGCGCAGCACGGCACCGGCGGTGACGACCGAGATGCCGTGCTCGGAGCTGCGGCCGCCGAACACGACGGCCACCCGCGGCTTGCGCGGCTGCTGGGTGCTCTCAGGGCTCTGGGGGAGGTTCTCGCTGCTCATATCGCGTTGAGCGTACCCGTTCGGTCCGCCGCCTTCAGCGCCGCTCGGACTTGGCGCTGCGCGACATCAGCTCCTTGAGGGCGACCACCGGGGACTTGCCCTCGTGGACGATGCCGACGACGGTCTCGGTGATGGGCATGTCGACGCCGTGGCGGCGGGCCAGATCCAGTACGGACTCGCAGGACTTGACGCCCTCGGCGGTCTGCTTGGTGACCGCGATGGTCTCCTGGAGCGTCATGCCCCGGCCGAGGTTGGTGCCGAAGGTGTGGTTGCGCGAGAGCGGCGAGGAGCAGGTGGCGACGAGGTCGCCGAGGCCCGCGAGACCGGAGAAGGTCAGCGGGTCGGCGCCCATCGCGAGGCCGAGCCGGGTGGTTTCGGCGAGGCCCCGGGTGATGAGCGAGCCCTTGGCGTTGTCGCCCAGGCCCATGCCGTCGGCGATGCCGACGGCGAGCCCGATGACGTTCTTGACGGCGCCGCCGAGCTCGCAGCCGACGACGTCGGTGTTGGTGTACGGGCGGAAGTACGGGGTGTGGCAGGCGGCCTGGAGGCGCTGGGCGACGGCCTCGTCGCGGCAGGCGACCACGGCGGCGGCGGGCCGGCGCTGGGCGATCTCCTTGGCGAGGTTGGGTCCGGTGACCACGGCGACGCGGTCGGCGGTGACCTTGGCGACCTCCTCGATCACCTCGCTCATCCGCTTGGCGGTGCCGAGTTCGACGCCCTTCATCAGGGACACGAGCACGGTGTCGGGCGCGAGCAGCGGTGTCCAGGCGGCGAGGTTGCCGCGCAGCGTCTGCGAGGGCACGGCCAGGACGGTGAAGTCGGCGCCCTCGGCGGCCTCGGCGGGGTCGGTGGTCGCCCGTACCGCAGCGGGCAGTTCGATGCCCGGCAGGTAGTCGGGGTTGGTGCGGGTGGTGTTGATCGCCTCGGCGAGTTCGGGGCGGCGGCCCCAGAGGGTCACCTCGCAGCCCGCGTCGGCGAGGACCATGGCGAACGCCGTGCCCCAGGAGCCGGTGCCGAATACTGCTGCCTTGGTGGCGGCGTGCGTCACTTGATGCCCTCCCCGGCCGCCTTGCGGCGCAGCTGTGCGCGGACGTCGCGCGGATCGTACGGCTTCGCGGGGGCGCTCTCGCCCCGGATCTCCTCCAGCTGGCGGGTGATCGCGGCCATGATGACCTCGGTCGCCTCGCGCAGCACCTCGGGGGTGGGCTCCTTGCCGTAGAAGCGCTCCAGGTCGACCGGCGGACCGGCCTGCACCTGAAGGGTCTTGCGGGGGAAGAAGCGGACCCTCTTCTCCTTGGCGTAGGGCGGCATCGCCAAGTTGGCGCCCCACTGGGCGACCGGGATGACCGGGGCCCTCGTCTGCAGCGCGGCGCGCGCGACACCGGTCTTGGCGGTCATCGGCCACATGTCGGGGTCGCGGGTGAGGGTGCCCTCGGGGTAGAACGCGACGCATTCGCCGCCCTCGATCGCCTCGACGGCGGCCCGGAAGGCGCCGAAGGCGTTGGAGGACTCGCGGTAGACGGGGATCTGGCCCGTGCCGCGCAGCAGTGGCCCGACCACGGGCACCTTGAAGAGCGCGGCCTTGGCGAGGAATCGGGGGACCCGTCCGGTGTTGTACTGGAAGTGCCCGTAGGAGAACATGTCGAGATACGAGTTGTGATTGACGGCGGTGATAAAACCGCCCTCCGCCGGAATGTTCTCCATTCCGTGCCAGTCCCGCTTGAAAAGCACCACCAGTGGAGGTTTGGCGATGACCGCCGCCAGGCGGTACCAGAAGCCGATTCTGCGGCGGGACACTCGGAGCACCTTCCTCTAGGACAGACCACTGTCGACCACTGCGCGACCAACGCAGGGAGCAAGTGTCGCCCCGGCCCTCCGGTCTGTCGAGAACACCGTACGCCCCGGCCGTGGGGCGACTCCTCCTGGCCGGGTGACAATGATCCCCGTCCTGTCCAGCGCCTATCCGTTCGACGGGGCGGGGAGGGACAAGAGCGAGGGGGACGCCACGAACACCGCATCACCGGGCCGCTGGTCCCTGGTCGTGCCGCTGAAGCCGTTGGCACTGGCGAAGAGCAGGCTCGCCGCCGCCGTCGGCGCGGCGCTGCGGCCCCGGCTCGCCCTGGCGTTCGCCCTGGACACCGTGGGGGCGGCGCTCACCTGCCCCGAGGTACGGGATGTGGCAGTAGTCACGGACGATCCGCTGGCGGGCGCGGAGCTGGCCGCACTGGGCGCCCGGATCGTCGAGGACCGCCCGGGCGCGGGCCTCAACGCCGCCCTCGCGCACGGGGCGTACGCGGTACGCGCGCTGCGCCCCGGGGCGGCGGTCGCGGCCCTGAACGCGGATCTCCCCGCACTGCGGCCGGCGGAATTGGGCCGGGTCCTGGATGCCGCCTCCACATTTCCGCGCGCATTTCTTGCCGATGCGGCCGGAATCGGGACGACATTCCTTTCCGCCGGGCCCGGGGTGGATTTGGCCCCGCTTTTCGGCGGCCCCTCGCGCGCCGCGCATTCGGCCTCGGGGGCGGCGGAAATCCTGCTGGACGGGGTGGAATCGGTACGCCGGGACGTGGACACCGGCGCGGACCTGCTGGCCGCCCTGACCCTGGGCCCGGGCCCGGCGACGGCGGCGCTGCGGGCAGCGGTGGATGTCGTACCGGGGCACTAGGCTTTCCGGTATGCAGGCGACCGCGTACACATACGACTTCGAGACCCGCAGCGGCAGTGTGCTGCTCGACGACGGCACCCCGGTGGACTTCGGGGCCGAGGCGTTCGACGCGGGCGGGCTGCGGCTGCTGCGGGTGGGCCAGCGCGTCCGTATCGAGACGGAGGGCGCGGGCACGTCCCTGCGCATCACACTGGTGACGCTACAGACCTTCTGAGGGCGCGGGCCTTGCGGAAGTGCGGGCTTTCCGGGGGTGCGGGCCTTGCGGGGGCGAAGGCCTTCCGGGGGTGCAGGCCTTCCGGAGGCGGAGGCCTTCCGGAGGTGCGGACCTTGCGGAGGCGCAGGCCTTCCGGAGGCGCAGGCCTTCCGGAGGCGCAGGCCTTCCGGAGGCGCAGGCCTTCCGGAGGCGCATGCCTTCCGGAGGCGCATGCCTTCCGGAGGTGCGGACCTTGCGGAGGCGCAGGCCTTCCGGAGGCGGAGGCCTTCCGGGGGTGCAGGCCTTGCAGAGGCGGAGGCCTTCCGGAGGGCGGGCCTTCCGGAGGGCGGGCCGGACATGCCGCGGGCCGGGCTCCCCGAGGGGAGCCCGGCCCGGCGCGTGAGCCGTCCGGCGGTGCCTACTTCTTGCGGGCAGTCGTCTTCTTGGCGGTGGTCTTTCGCGCGGTGACCTTCTTGGCGGGCGCCTTCTTCGCGACGGCCTTCTTCGCGGGCGCGGTCTTCTTCGCCGTGGCCTTCTTGGCCGTGGTGGCCTTCTTCGCCGTGGTGGTCTTCTTCGCGGCCGGGGTGGCCTTCTTGGCGGTGGTGGCCTTCTTGGCCGCCGCCGTGGTCTTCTTCACGGCCGCCGTGGTCTTCTTGGCGGTCGTCTTCTTCGCCGTGGTCTTCTTGGCGGCGGTGGTCTTCTTGGCGGTGGTGGCCTTCCTGGCCGCGGCCTTCTTGACCGTGCTCCGGCTGGACGTGCCACCGGAGAGGCTGCCCTTGGGCGCCTTCTTCACGGCGACCTCGTCGCCCTTGGGGAGCTTCTTCGAGCCGCTGACCAGGTCCTTGAAGCCCTGACCCGCACGGAAGCGCGGAACCGAGGTCTTCTTGACCCGCACACGCTCACCCGTCTGCGGGTTGCGGGCGTACCGGGCCGGACGGTCGACCTTCTCGAACGAACCGAAACCGGTGACCGAGACACGGTCGCCGGCGACGACGGCCCGGACGACCGCGTCCAGCACCGCGTCCACGGCGTCCGCGGCCTGCTGACGGCCGCCGAGCTTGTCGGCAATCGCTTCTACGAGCTGCGCCTTGTTCACGTCTTCCCCTTCGGAGACATTGGCCGGAACGAATCTGTTCTGGCTTTTTCGCACGTTAGGCAGATATATACCGCAAATCAAACACGAAACGGGCTAATCACCCTAGTGCCGCAACGAAGTCGGCCTTCGCCGAACTCCTTGTGACTCAGTCGCCTTCGGGGAATCGGCCCTCGTCGAGGTCCTTCATCAACCGGTCCAGACGCCTTGCCGCATCGGCGAGATCGTGTTTGGCAGCCGCTGTGATGACCAGCAGCTTCCGGGACAGCGCCATCCGTACGCCCTCCGGGACTTGCAGTTCGCGCACCACTGTGTGCGCTTCTTTCAGTCGGTCCGCGACGACCCGGTAGAGCTTGAGTTGGCTGTCGCGTTCCATGCGCCGATTGTGCCATCTGGGGCGAGTTGTCGCCTCCGGCGGGGGCAACTGAGGGATTCCGGGTGGTTTCCGGCTCCCCAACGACCATCGGTCGCGCAAGTCCCAATCCGGCCATCTGCTGTGCAGCCTAGGCTAGTTGACGCCACCCTGACACCCCGCAACGCAACACGCCCCCTGTCCCGAAAGACAGGGGGCGTGTTGGGCCGAAAGACTGCCGAAGGCCCGCCGGAGAGGCGGCGTCCGGCCGTCAGACCTGCGAGGTGCTGGGCTTGTAGGAGGGCCGCTTCGCCTCGTACGCGGCGATGTCCGCCTCGTTCTGCAGGGTGATGCTGATGTCGTCCAGGCCGTTCAGCAGCCGCCAGCGGGCGTTTTCGTCGAGTTCGAAGTCCGCCGTGAGGCCCTTCGCGCGGACCTGGCGGTCCTGGAGGTCCACCGTGATCTCGGTGGTCGGGTCGCTTTCCGTCAGCTCCCAGAGCGCGTCCACGACTTTCTGGTCGAGAACCACCGTGAGCAGCCCGTTCTTCAGCGAGTTGCCCCGGAAGATATCGGCGAACCGGGACGAGACCACGGTTTTGAAGCCGTAGTTCTGCAGCGCCCAGACCGCGTGCTCGCGGGAGGATCCCGTACCGAAGTCGGGGCCCGCGACCAGCACCGACGCCCCCTGGCGCTCGGGCTGGTTCAGGATGAAGGACGGGTCCTTGCGCCAGGCCTCGAACAGCCCGTCCTCGAAGCCGTCCCGGGTGACCTTCTTCAGCCAGTGGGCCGGGATGATCTGGTCGGTGTCGACGTTGGAGCGGCGCAGCGGGACGGCCCGGCCGGTGTGCGTGGTGAAAGCTTCCATGGCTGATCAGACTCCAGCGGGCGTACGGGCGTCGGTGAGGTCGGCGGGCGAGGCCAGATGGCCGAGAACCGCTGTCGCGGCCGCGACCTGCGGCGAGACCAGGTGGGTGCGGCCGCCCTTGCCCTGCCTGCCCTCGAAGTTGCGGTTGGAGGTGGAGGCGGAGCGCTCGCCGGGGGCCAGCTGGTCCGGGTTCATGCCCAGGCACATCGAGCAGCCCGCGTGCCGCCATTCGGCGCCGGCGGCGGTGAAGACCTTGTCCAGGCCCTCCTCGACGGCCTGCAGGGCGACCCGCACCGAGCCCGGGACGACCAGCATCCGTACGCCGTCGGCGACTTTGCGGCCCTCCAGGATGGAGGCGGCCGAGCGCAGGTCCTCGATGCGGCCGTTGGTGCACGAACCTACGAAGACGGTGTCGACATCGATGGTGCGCAGCGGCTGCCCGGCGGTCAACCCCATGTACTCCAGGGCCTTTTCGGCGGCCAGGCGCTCCGAAGCGTCTTCGTACGAAGCCGGGTCGGGGACCGACGCCGAAAGCGGTGCGCCCTGGCCCGGGTTGGTGCCCCAGGTGACGAACGGCGAGAGCTCGGTGGCGTCGATGACCACCTCGGCGTCGAAGACCGCGTCCTCGTCCGTCCTCAGGGTCTGCCAGTACGCGACCGCCGCGTCCCAGTCCGCGCCCTCGGGGGCGTGCGCGCGGCCCTTGAGGTAGTCGAACGTGGTCCGGTCGGGGGCGATCATGCCCGCCCGGGCACCGGCCTCGATCGACATGTTGCAGATGGTCATCCGGGCCTCCATCGAGAGCTTCTCGATGGCCGGGCCGCGGTACTCCAGGACGTAGCCCTGGCCGCCGCCGGTGCCGATCCGGGCGATGATGGCCAGGATCAGGTCCTTGGCGGTGACGGCGTCGGGCAGTTCGCCCTCGACGGTGATGGCCATGGTCTTGAAGGGCGCCAGTGGCAGGGTCTGGGTGGCGAGCACATGCTCTACCTGTGAGGTGCCGATCCCGAACGCCAGGGCGCCGAAGGCACCGTGCGTGGAGGTGTGCGAGTCGCCGCAGACCACGGTGGTGCCGGGCTGGGTCAGGCCCAGCTGCGGTCCCACCACGTGGACGACACCCTGCTCGACGTCGCCGAGCGGGTGCAGCCGCACGCCGAACTCGGCGCAGTTCTTGCGCAGCGTCTCCAGCTGGACCCGGGAGACCGGGTCGGCGATGGGCTTGTCGATGTCGATGGTCGGGGTGTTGTGGTCCTCGGTGGCGATGGTGAGGTCGAGGCGCCGGACCGGGCGGCCGTTGGCGCGCAGACCGTCGAAGGCCTGCGGGCTGGTCACCTCGTGCAGCAGGTGCAGATCGATGAAGAGGAGGTCGGGCTCGCCCTCGGCGCGCCTGACGACATGGTCGTCCCAGACCTTCTCCGCGAGTGTCCTACCCATCGCTTTCCCTCCGGCCGGCGTCGTCGCCGGCCCAACTAGAGACCGGGTGCTCCGCCCGGGCCCCCGGGACCGGACGGTGGCTGCGGACCGTTGTGCGGACCGCCAGTACAGGTTCGCAAGTTCCGGAGAAAATTGAACTTGCGTTTCACAGAGTGAGACGCGAGTATCGTTTCATGGACAACTCTAGCGGCGTCGGCGTTCTCGACAAGGCGGCTCTCGTCCTGAGCGCCCTGGAGTCCGGTCCGGCCACCCTCGCGGCTCTGGTCGCGGCCACCGGGCTCGCACGACCCACGGCACACCGCCTTGCCGTGGCACTGGAACACCACCGCATGGTGGCGAGGGACATGCAGGGCCGGTTCATCCTCGGTCCGCGGCTCGCGGAGCTCGCGGCAGCGGCCGGCGAGGACCGTCTGCTGGCCACGGCCGGGCCGGTGCTCACGCATCTGCGCGATGTGACGGGCGAGAGCGCGCAGCTCTATCGCCGTCAGGGCGACATGCGGATCTGCGTGGCGGCGGCCGAGCGGCTGTCCGGACTGCGGGACACCGTGCCGGTCGGCTCGACCCTGACGATGAAGGCGGGCTCCTCCGCCCAGATCCTGATGGCCTGGGAGGAGCCGGAGCGCCTGCACCGGGGCCTGCAGGGCGCCCGCTTCACGGCGACTGCCCTGTCGGGCGTACGGCGCCGGGGCTGGGCCCAGTCGATCGGCGAGCGCGAGCCGGGCGTGGCCTCGGTCTCGGCGCCGGTGCGCGGCCCGTCCAACCGCGTGGTGGCTGCCGTCTCGGTCTCCGGACCGATCGAGCGCCTGACCCGCCATCCGGGCCGGATGCACGCCCAGGCGGTCATCGACGCCGCCGCCCGCCTCTCCGAGGCCCTGCGCCGCAACGGCTAGCCCGCCCCACGTCCGTCTCCGGCCCACCGCTTCAACGCCGCAGCGGTGGGCCGGAGGCGTGTTTTCAGGGGCGCGGTGTTTGCCCGCGGGCCTTCTGTGGCTGGTCGCGCAGGTCCCCGCGCCCCTCAGGGGGTCCGTCGCGGCCTGAGAACGCAGCTCAGCCACAGGTTTTGAGGGGCGCGGTGTTTGCCCGCGGGCCTTCTGTGGCTGGTCGCGCAGGTCCCCGCGCCCCTCAGGGGGTCCGCCACGGCCTGAGAACGCAGCTCAGCCACAGGTTTTGAGGGGCGCGGGGAACCGCACGAGCAACCCCCACCGGCCCGCAGCCGAGAACGACCCTCCTCGACGGAGCACACACCCCGGCCCGCAGCCAAAAACCTGCGCCCCGCCAGCGGAGCGCTACGCCGCCTTCAGGCGGTCCGCCGCGCGGTCGCCCCGGCGGCCGACCGGGACCACGCCCGTCGCCTTGCCCAGGCCGAACCCCGGCATCGAGAAGTAGACCGACTCGTACGAGCCCGCCGGGACCACATACGTCTCGTGCCAGACCCCCACGGCCCCCTTGGCCCCGCGCGCCCGGCGGTTGAAGGCCGTCCAGGCCGGGCGGTGCTCCTTGTCCTGCGCCGACGCGTACGCCAGGAGCTTCTCCTTGGACTCCCAGTACTGCACCACCGCCAGCGTGCGCGGCCCGGCCAGGACGGGCTGGAAGCCGAGCAGCCCGCTGCCCTCCTCCTTGACGAGTTCCTTCAGCATCCGGGGCATCGCGGAGGTGACCGGCAGCCAACTGCGCAGCGCGCGGAAGCGGTTGATGCGCATCCCGATGAGGAAGACCACCACGTCCCCCTCGGCGGCGGCGGTCATGCGTCCTTCGATCGGCTTCTCACTCATGGCGTTCCCCCAGTGACCAGTGACAGCTGCTTGGGCGTGCATTGGATAGTTTCGCTATCCGGTGGTTAGATAGTGGCACTCTCCAAGGAAAGGCGCAAGAGGAATGAGACTGGCGGAGCTGAGCGAGCGGAGCGGGGTCGCCCCGGCGACGATCAAGTACTACCTGCGCGAGGGGCTGCTGCCGCCCGGCCACCGGGTCACCGCCACCCAGGCCGACTACGACACCACCCACGTCCAGCGGCTCAAGCTGGTGCGCGCGCTGATCCAGGTGGGCCGGGTGCCGGTGGCCGCCGCCAAGGAGGTGCTCACGGCCCTGGAGGACGACTCCCTGGACCACCACTCCCGCCTGGGCGTCGCCGTGGAGGCTCTGCCGAACGCGCCGGAGCCCGACCCCGCCGACCCGTACGCGCGGGCCGCGCGCGAGTCGGTGGACGCGCTGATCGACGGACTCGGCTGGCAGTACGGCGGCTCTCACCCGCAGGGCAGCTCGGGGGCGTATCGGACGCTGCTGGCGGCGGTGACCGCGCTCACCCGGCTCGGATATCCCTGCGCCGCCGAGGAGTTGGCCCCGTACGCGGCGGCCGCCGCCCAAGTCGCGATCACCGACCTGGACTTGGTGGAGCGCTACGCCGCCCCCGCCGAACAGATCGAGGCGGCCGTGGCGTTGACCGTCCTGTACGAGCCGGTGCTGCTGAGTCTGCGGCGGCTGGCCCAGGCGCAGGAGTCGGCGCGGCGGTTCGTCCGGCCGTGAGCGCCGCCCGGGGCCGGACCGCTCCCGGGCATGCGGAAGGGGCCCGGCACACAATGTGTGCCGGGCCCCTTCTTCACGTACCCCCGACCGGATTCGAACCGGCGCTACCGCCTTGAGAGGGCGGCGTGCTAG
>NZ_JBHWUR010000031.1:68412-71064 GCF_042737755.1 Streptomyces sp. NPDC059994 | reverse complement strand
CACTTCAGCCTCTCCGGCGCCTGAGGAGCCCGGGGGCAGGGGGCAGGGAGCGAAGCTCCCGCCCTTCAGGGGCGCGGGGAACTGCGCGACCAGCCACAGACAGCCCGCAGACGAACGGGGTCCGGGGGCGAAGCCCAGGCAACCCGCTTGCCCCGCGCCCGGGGTCCAGGGCGGAGCCCCGAAGCGGGGGCGGGGTGGAGCCCCGGCGGGGGTATCGGGGGTGGAGCCTGGCGGGGGTACCGGGGCGGTCCGGGGGCGAAGCCCAGGCAACCCACTTGCCCCGCGCCCGGGGTCCAGGGCGAAGCCCCGAGGCGGGGGGCGGGGGTGGAACCCCGGCGGGGTTATCGGGGGCCAAGCCCCGGCGGGGTTATCGGGGGCCGAGCCCCCAAAGCGGGGTGCAGGGGCCGCAGGTCCCGCAAGTGGGGGGGGCGGGGCGCAGCCGCGCCAGGGGGTCCGGGGGTGTAGCCCCCGGGAGACCACCCTCACCCCCACCGACCCCCGGAGGGTTTAGGGAAGGGGCGGGGTGGGGCGGGCTACAGGCCCTGCCACGTCGGCTTGTTCGCGTACGTATGGCGGAAATAGTGCGCAAGCTTCAGCTTCGACGCAGCCGCCTCATCCACCACCACCGTCGCATGCGCATGCAGCTGCAGCGCAGACGCGGGGACGACGGACGCCACCGGCCCCTCCACGGTCTGGGCGACCGCCTCCGCCTTGCCCTCACCCGTCGCGAGCAGCACCAGATGCCGCGCTTCCAGGATCGTGCCGATGCCCTGCGTGATCACGTGGTGCGGCACCTGCTCGATGTCGTCGTCGAAGAAGCGCGCGTTGTCGACCCGCGTCTGCTCCGTCAGCGTCTTGATCCGGGTACGGGACGCGAGCGACGAGCACGGCTCGTTGAAGCCGATGTGCCCGTCGGTGCCGATCCCGAGGATCTGGAGGTCCACGCCTCCGGCCGAGGCCAGCGCCAGGTCGTACGCCTCGCACGCCGCCTGGACGTCCGCCGCCGACCCGTCCGGCCCGATGAACGAGTCCGCGCCGAGCCCGAGCGGCTCGACGACCTGGCGGATCACCGTCGCGCGGTAGGACTCGGGGTGCCCCACCGGCAGCCCGACGTATTCGTCGAGCTGGCAGACCCGGGCCCGCGAGGCGTCCACCGCGCCCGCCGCGACCTTGGCCGTCAGCGCGTCGTAGATGGGCAGCGGGGTCGAGCCGGTGGCCACGCCGAGAAGGGCGTCGGGCTTGCGGCGCCACAGTGCCGCGATGGACTCCGCGATGAGCTCGCCGCCTGCCTTGGCGTCCGGGACGATGACAACTTCCACGTGGGCCTGCCGATCTGGAGACGTAGACTAACCAGGGTGGTATAGACCAATCTAGCAGAGCGGGCGGCCCTCCCGCTGGCGGTCGTGCCCTTCTCCCATGGTCGACTGGAGGTGTTTCGGCAACGCGTACGGAGACCGCCATTTGGAGGCATTGCGCATGTCGTCCCCGATGTCGTCGACGCAGAGCACGACGCAGAGCACGACGCAGAGCACGACGCAGAGCACGACGCACAGCGAGCAGCCTGGCCGGATCATGCGCGGCGACATGGCGGAGCAGCCCGCCGTACTGCGGCGCATCCTCGCCGAAGGCGCGCCCCGCATCCGAGACGTCGCATCCGCGATCGCCGCGCGCAAGCCCCGCTTCGTCCTGCTGACCGCACGCGGCACCTCCGACAACGCCGCCCTCTACGCGAAGTACTTGATGGAGATCCGGCTCGGGGTGCCGTGCGGGCTCACCTCGATGTCGACGATCACCGCGTACGGCGCCCGGCCCGACCTCAGCGACGTACTCGTCATCACCGTCAGCCAGTCCGGCGGCTCGCCCGACCTCGTCGACTCCACCCGGGCGGCGCGCGGCGCGGGCGCGATCACGCTGGCCGTCACCAACAACGCCGACTCGCCGCTCGCGGCCGTCTCCGAGCATCACATCGACATCCTGGCCGGGCCGGAGAAGGCGCTGCCCGCGACCAAGACGTACACCGCCTCGCTGCTCGCCCTCCATCTCTTCGTCGAGGGTCTGCGTGGCGGCGACGTCTCGGCCGCCGGGGCGCTGCCCGAGCTCGCGGACCGGATCCTGGCCCGGCAGGACGAGGTGCGACAGCCGGCCTCCCGCTACCGGTTCGCCGAGCGGATGGTCATCACCTCGCGGGGGTACGGCTATCCCACGGCCAAGGAAGCCGCCCTCAGCTGATGGAGACGAGCTACGTCCCCGCACTCTCCTCCTCCGGCGCCGACCTGCTGCACGGCCCGCTGGCCATGGTCGACAACATCTCGCCGGTGATCGCGGTGGTCACCGACGGCCGCGGCGGCCAGGCGCTCCAGCCGGTGCTCGACCGGCTGCGCGGCCGGGGCGCCGACCTCTTCGTCGTCGGCCCCAAGCCGCAGGTGGACGCGGCCTCGGCGGGATTCGTCCTGCCGGTCGAGGGCGTCCCCGAGGAGCTCCAGCCGATCCTGGAGATCCTCCCTCCAGCTCCTCGCGTACGAGGTGACGATCGCGCGCGGCCAGGCCCCCGACGCGCCCCGCGCCCTGGCGAAGGTGACCGAGACGCACTGATCCGGGTCCGGGCCGCGACCGGCCGTACGCCCGCACCCGCGCCGCAGCCCGCACGCCCGC